>NZ_JBFAMU010000091.1:0-14122 GCF_040656655.1 Micromonospora sp. NPDC049799 | reverse complement strand
CCGCCCAGCGCCACGGCGGACGCGAGCCGGGCCGACGGTGCCAGGCCGCCGGCGGGCAGGAGCAGCCAGGCAGCGAGCACCAGGCCGATGCCGGGGCCGGCCGCATCGGCGGTCCGCCGCAACCGGACGCGGGCCGGCGGACGGACGCCCCGCGACAGCGGAAGCAGCCCGGCGGTGAAGAGGACGGCCGCACCGGCCAGGCCGGCCAGGGCGGTCGTGTCGTTCCGGGCCGGTCCGGCCAGGGGCAGCGCGGCGGCCGTCAGGCCGGTCACGACCACGGCGGCGAGCAGGCACACCGCCGCGACCACGACGGTCTCCGGCGTGGCGGGACGGCGGATCGGAACGTGGTGCGGGGACGCGAGGGGCACGGCGGTCGCCTTCGTGAGGGGGCACGGGGGCGGTGCGGCGGCGCGAGGGCGGCGAACGGTCGTCCGTCGCCCAACCCTCGTCAACGAGGAGCCGGCCGCACGGTGACGGCCAGTCGACAGTGACCCGGGTCACTTCGCACTCGCGGTCCTCGCGTCGGCCGCCCGGCGACCGTGCGGACCGGCGCGGGTGGGATCATCGTGGGGTGAGCAGCTCCGATGTCGTCCGCTTCCGGCACAACCAGGCGATCCTCGTCGCGGCGGTCATCGCCTTCATCGGCGCCCTGCCGCTGGCGAACGCCCGGTGGTACCTGGCGCCCGTGCTCCTCGTCCCGCTCGCCGTCGGCGTGTGGGCCTGGCGGGCCGGCACCGACGCAGACGCGCGTGAGCTGCGCATCCGGGCGCTCGCCGGGCAGCGCCGGATCGGCTGGGACCACGTCGTCGAGCTGGCCACCGATCCGCGCGGCCGGGCGGTCGCCCTCCTCGACGACGGGCAGCAGGTGCTGCTTCCGGCCGTCCGCGGCACCGACCTCCCCCGGCTGGTGTCGTCCACCGGCCAGTCGCTGCCCGGCCGGACCGACTGACCCGCCACCGCCCCCGCACGCCACCCGGGCGCGACCGCTCAGTAGCCGTCCACCACCACGTTGGTCAGCGGCTCCCCCGCGGCGAACCGCCGGACCTGCTCGCCCACCAACCGGTACGCCCGGGGCAACAGACCACGCACCGAGCCGGCGACGTGCGGGGTGAGCAGCACGTTCGGCATCGTCCACAACGGATGGTCGGCCGGCAGCGGCTCGGGATCGGTGACGTCCAGCGCCGCCGAGATCCGACCCGTCCGCAACTCGGTCACCAGCGCGTCGGTCTCGGCGACCGGCCCCCGAGCGGCGTTGACCAGCAACGCGCCGTCCCGCATCGCGGCGAGGAAACCCGCGTCCACCAGGCCCCGGGTCTGCTCGGTCAGCGGCACCAGCAGCACCACGACGTCCGCCTCGGGCAGCAGGGCGGGCAGCTCCCCCACGCCGTGCACGCCCTGCTCGGGTCGGGGCGTCCGGGCGACCAGCGTGAAACTCACCCCGAACGGCGCCAGCCGGGACCGCACCGCCGTACCGATCGACCCCGCGCCGACGATGAGCACCCGCTTGCCCTCGACCTCGTCGGTGGGCGCCACCTCGTCGTACGCCCACTCGCGCCGGGCCTGCGCGCGGACCAGCGCGGGGAAGCCGCGCAGCTGGGCGAGGATCGCGGTCACCACCCACTCCGCCGTCGACGGGTCGTGCACACCGCGCGCGTCGCAGAGGGTGACCCCGTCCGGGACGCGACCGGCCCAGGCGTCCGCACCGGCGGAGAGGAGTTGCACCACCTCCAGGTCGGGCAGCTCGTGCACCAGGGCGGTGGCGTCCGCGCCGGCCAGGAACGGCGGCACCCAGAACCGGACGCCGGCCGGGGCCGAGGGGAGCCGTGCCGGGTCCTCGACCACCTCCACGGTGACGCCCGGGGGCAGGTCACCGAGCAGGTCCGGGCCGGTCGGGTGGGGGATCCATACCTTCACGCCCGCCGACGATAGGCCCCGAGGCGCGTGGCCGCCCGGCCGGGGCGTACCGGGACACCCGACCGGGGAGCATCGGACCAGGGCGTGATCAGGGTGACTCACCGCCCGACAGGTCATTCACAGTGCCGGGCGGGTATAACGAAGGGTCGGAGCGCCGGTCGGCCTCCCCCCATTCGCAGACAGGTGCTCGATGACCGACGGCTCCCGCGACGACATCGCCCGGCGTGCCGGCGCGGACGGCGACCTTCCGTGTCCGGCGGCGGCGCTGCGGGACGCGGACCGGTTGCGAGCGCTCGCCGAGACCCGGCTGGACTCCACGCCGGACGAGGCCTTCGACCGGTTCGCCCGACTGGTCGGCGATCTGCTCGACGTCCCGGTCGCCCTGGTCTCCCTGGTCGACAGCGAACGGCAGTTCTTCCCCGGCGAGGTCGGCCTGCCACAGCCCTGGGCGGAGCGGCGGGAGACCCCGCTCAGCCACTCCTTCTGCCAGCACGTGATCGACATCGCCGCCCCCATGGTGATCCCGGACGCCCGGCTCCATCCCCGGGTCCGGACCAACCTCGCCATACCCGACCTCGGCGTCGTCGCGTACGCCGGCATGCCCCTGACCGACCTCGACGGCCGGGTGCTCGGCTCGCTCTGCGCGATCGACAGCAAGCCCCGCGCGTGGACCCGTGACCAGTTGCGGACCCTCTCCGACCTGGCCGCCGCCTGCGCGTCGGAGCTGCGCCTGCGCATCGCCCTGCAGGGCGCCGAGCAGGCCCGTCGGCGGGCCGAGGAGTCGCACGAGCGGCTGGAGCTGCTGGCCGGGCTGACCGAGACGCTGGCCGGAACGATGGACGTGCAGGTCGCCCTGCGCCACCTGGGCGCGACGATGGTGCCGCTGCTGGCCGACTGGTCCCTGGTGAGCGTCGTCGGACGGGACGGCCAGCCGAGGGACGTGGCGGCCGCCCACCGGGATCCCGCCCACACGGCGGACGTCACCCGCTTCGCCGAGCTGATGCGCACCCGCCTCGGCACCGCGTCGATCACGCGGGAGGTCCTGCGCACCGGTCGGCCGGTGCTGGTCAGCGCCGGCAGCCTCACCGACGTCACCCGCGGCACGGTCGGGCCGGAGATGCCGGAACTCGCCGCGCGACTGGGCTTCGCGTCGCACCTCACCGTGCCGATCACCGACGCCGGCCGCGGCCGGGTGCTGGGCGCGATCACGCTGGTCAACGGCGACGGGCGTCGCCCCTTCGACGACGGCGACCTGATCACCGCCCTCGACGTCGGCCGCCGGGCCGGCCAGGCGATCGGCAACAGCTGGATGTACGGCGAACAGCGGCACGTGGCCCACGTGCTCCAGCACAGCATGCTGCCCGCGCTGCCCACCGCCGAGGGGCTGGAGCTGGCCGCCCGCTACCAGCCGGTGGCCGACCGGGTCGAGGTGGGCGGCGACTGGTACGACGCCTTCCGCCAGCCGAACGGCGACCTGATCGCCGCGATCGGCGACGTCGCCGGTCACGACATCGAGGCCGCCGCGATCATGGGGCAGCTGCGCAACCTGGTACGGGGCAACGCGTACGGCCGGCCGGACGCGGTGGGCGAGCTGATGACGCACCTGGACGACGTGATCCGCGGGCTGCGGATCCCGGCCGCCGCCACCGCCACCCTGGTCCGGCTGCGCGCCGACGGGGCCGGCGGCCAGGAGGTGAGCTGGTGCAACGCCGGGCACCCGCCACCACTGGTGGTCCGGGCCGGCGGCGACGTCGAGGTCGTCAGCGCCCGCCCGGAGCCGCTGCTCGGCCTGGCCCGTCCGGTGCGCCGCACCACCCAGCGGGCCACCCTCGCCGCGGGCGACACCCTGCTGCTGTTCACCGACGGTCTGGTCGAGCGGCGGGACCGCACCATCGACGAGGGCATGACGGAACTCGTCGAGCGGCTCGCCGGCACGGAGAAGCTGCCACTGGACGAGCTCTGCGACACCCTCCTCGGCTCGGCCCACCGCCGCGAGGACGACATCGCCCTGCTCGCCGTTCGGGCGCGCTGAGCGCAGAGGCCCGGACACCGGCCGCGGCGGACTACCCTGAGCCGGGTGAGCGCCCGTCCCCCGTACCTCCGTGTCCGCCGTCTCCGGTCGGCCCTCGCGGCCTCCTGCGCGACGTTGCTGCTGGCCACCGCCGGGTGCAGTTTCGGCGAGCCGGCCCCGGACCCGGCCGGCGAACCGCCGACCTTCCCCACCCCTTCGGCCAGCGCCAGCGCCGACGGCACCGGTCCGGAGGTCGTCACGACCGTGCTGGCCAAGGGCCTGCGGGTGCCGTGGGGCATCGCCTTCCTGCCCGACGGCGCGGCGCTGGTCACCGAGCGGGACAGCGGCCGCATCCTCCAGGTCGGCCCCGGGTCGGGGCCGGACGGGCTGACCGTACGCCCGGTGCAGACCATCGGAGACGTGGCGGCGGCCGGTGAGGGCGGCCTGCTGGGCATCGCCGTGTCCCCCGCGTACGAGCGGGACCGGACGGTCTTCGTGTACTACACCGCCGAGCGCGACAACCGCATCGCCAAGCTCCGCCTCGGCGAGCCGCCCACCCCGATCCTGACCGGCATCCCCAAGGCGGGCATCCACAACGGCGGCGGCCTGGCCTTCGGCCCGGACGGCCAGCTCTACGCCAGCACGGGCGACGCGGGAGACCGGGCCGCGTCGCAGGACGTCAAGCGCCTCGGCGGCAAGATCCTGCGGATCACTCCGACCGGGAAGCCGGCACCGGGCAACCCGTTCCGCAACTCCCCCGTCTGGTCGCTCGGGCACCGCAACGTGCAGGGCATGGCCTGGGACGCCAGCAAGCGCATGTACGCGGTGGAGTTCGGTCAGAACACCTGGGACGAGATCAACCAGGTCACCAAGGGAAAGAACTACGGCTGGCCGCAGGTCGAGGGCCGCTCCGACGACGCTCGCTTCGTCAACCCGGTCACCCAGTGGCCGACCTCGGACGCGTCCTGCTCGGGCCTCGCCGCGGCGGACCGACTGCTGGTCACGGCCTGTCTGCGGGGCAAACGGCTGTGGCTGGTCGAGTTGACGGCCACCGGCACGGTACTGGGGCAGCCCCGGGAACTGCTGACCGGTCGCTTCGGCCGGCTCCGCGCGGTGGCCGCCGCACCGGACGGGTCGCTGTGGGTGAGCACCTCCAACCACGACGGGCGGGGTGATCCGGCTCCGGAGGACGACCGGCTGTTGCGCCTGGTCTTCCCCGGCGGCGGCGCCGGACGGAGCTGACGACACCCCTCAGTCAGGTTTGCCAAGATCCTCTACCGGGCAGGTCGGTTTCACATGAATGGGCAGGACAACCAGCAGCGCGGTACCGGCCGGTGGCGGGCACTACGCGCCACCGGGGTGACCCTGGCGGTCCTCGTGGTCGCGCTGGCCGGCGTGGTGATCGGGGTACTGGCCGGTGGTCGGGTCAGCACGGACATCGGGCCGTTCCAGGCGGACCTGACGGTGGTGCCGGCGATCTCCGGCAGCACCACCGTCGACGTCCCGCCGCTCGGCGCACTGCTGCTCGACAGCCACGACGGGCCCACCCATCTGACCGTGGAGCTGGGCGCGCTGGACCAGAGCCGCACGGAGGCGCTGCTGGACGACCCGGCGAGCATCAGCCGGGCCAGCCAGTCCGCCGTCGACGACGTCCGCGGGGGCGTCATGCGGCTCGGGCTGCGTACCGTCGCCTCGGCCGTGCTGGTCACCCTGCTGCTGGCCCTGCTGGTCTTCCGGGACACCCGCCGCGCGGCCTGGGCGGGCGGCCTGGCCCTGGTGGTCACGGCCGGCAGCCTCGGCGCCGCCGCGGCCACCCTCCGGCCGCAGTCGATCGAGGAGCCCCGCTACGAGGGGCTGCTGGTCAACGCGCCCGCGATCGTCGGTGACGCCCGCCGGATCGCCAACGACTACACGCGCTACGCCGAGCAACTCCAGCGCATCGTGGGCAACGTCAGCCAGCTCTACACCACCGTGTCCTCGCTGCCCGTCTACGAGCCGGACCCGGACACCACCCGGGTCCTGCACGTCTCCGACATGCACCTCAACCCGACCGGCTGGCAGTTGATCCGCACGATCGTGGAGCAGTTCAACATCGACGTCGTCATCGACACGGGCGACATCACCGACTGGGGCAGCGAGCCGGAGGCGTCCTACGTCGGCTCGATCGGCCTGCTCCGGAAGCCGTACGTCTACATCAGGGGCAACCACGACTCCGGCCGGACGGCCGCGGCCGTGGCACGGCAGCCGAACGCGATCGTGCTGAACAACTCCACCCGGTCGGTCGCCGGGCTGACCATCGCGGGCATCGGCGACCCTCGGTTCACGCCGGACAAGAGCACCTCACCGGCGGGCAGCGGCCTCACCAAGGAGACGGCCGACCAGCTCATCGGTGTCGGGGAGCAGTTGACCGCGACCGTACGCAGCTCGCCGACCCCGGTGAGCATCGCCCTGGTGCACGACCCCGCGTCGGCCGGCCCCCTGGCCGGCAACGTCCCGCTGGTGCTCGCCGGGCACACCCACAAGCGGGAGGTCTCGAAGCTGCCGGAGGTGCCCGGACGGTCGCCCACCCTGCTGATGGTGCAGGGCTCGACCGGGGGCGCCGGACTGCGCGGCCTCGAGGGCGAGGAGCCGACCCCGCTGTCGATGAGCGTGCTCTACTTCGACAAGGACAAGCTGCTCCAGGCGTACGACGACATCACCGTCGGGGGCACCGGCCAGGCCCAGGTGAACCTGGTACGGCGCGTGGTGGAGAACCCGAAGGCGGGCGCGCCCGCCCCGGTCACCCCGACGCCCACCCGCTGACGCGCTCCCGCCACCCCGGCCGGCGATCACCGTCGCGGTGGCGCCTGCCGCTAGCCGGTGGCACCGCAGTACACGCACTCGTTCCGCTCGGACCAGTCCTTGCGGTCCAGCGTGCCCGGGTCGATCGCCCGGTGACCGAAGTGCCCGCGTACCGCCATCCGGAACCTCCACAGCGCCTCCGCGAACCGGTGGTACGCCTCGTGTCCCGCGGGACTACGGACGTCCTCACCGGCGCGGATCAACCGCTGCATGTCGACCAGCCGGTGGAAGGCGTCCTCACCCACCACCACGAGCTCCGGTGTGCCGGACATCAGCAACCGCTCACGTTCCTGGTACGCCCCGGACTCGGTCATCGCCCGGGTCGTCGCGGCGCGGTCACCGGCGGCCGTCCCCCGCAGCATGCTGTGCGCCGCGCCCAGGGCGAGGGCGAAGTCGATGCAGGTGCGCCACCGTTCGAGATCCCGGTCCCGGTCCCGGGTGTCCCGGCCTCGCCGCAGGTCGACCAGGAAGCTGCCGGAGAGCGCGATGAGGGCGCCCGCCCCCGTGCTGAGCAACGGCATCCAGTCCATGCGGCACATGGTGCCATCCGCGGCACAGCACCATGATCGAGCGGGTGAAGGGGTGGGGTCAGCGGAGGGCCAGGGCGGCCAGGGCGGCGTTGACGATGCTGCCGGGCATCAGGTCGTGCAGCTCGTACAGCTCCCGGACGCTGCCGGACTGGCCGAACTCGTCCACCCCCAGCGGCACCGCCGGCGCGCCCACGGCCGACCCGAGCCAGGCCATCGCGTGCGAGGCCGCGTCGTGCACCGTCACCACCGGCACCCGGTCGGCGAAGGCGGACCGCAGGGCGCCCGGCACGCTGGGCACCGTCGCCGTGCGTACGCCCTGGCGCAGCGTGCGCTGCCAGGCCCGGTAGAGCCGGTCCAGGCTGGTCACGTCCACCACGTGCGCGGCGACGCCCTCCTCGGCGAGCTCCGCCGCCGCGGCGAGCACCTCGGGCAGCACCGCGCCGGAGGCGGCGAGCTGCACGACCGGGGCGTCGGCCAGGTGCGGGTACGCCTGGTGCGCGTCCACCAGCCGGTACGCCCCGGCGACCACCTGCCGGCGCAGCACGGCGTCACCGATCCGGGCCCGGGCCGCCTCGAAGGGCGCCTGGTCGACCGGGCGGGTGCTGAGCCGGAAGTAGTACGCCCCGTCCTCGGCCGGCGCCGCCGTCGCCGCCGGAGCGGAACCGCCGGCGATCTGGCCGAGGGCGTCACACAGCAGCCAGTCCAGGCTGCCGGCGTGCGCGGGCTCGACGAAGGTCACACCGGGCAGCTCCAGACCGACCGAGGCGGTGATCGTCGACTGGTGGGCGCCGCCCTCCGGGGCGAGGGTGATGCCGGACGGGGTGCCGGCGACGACGAACCGGGAGCCGGAGTAGGTGCCGTAGAGGAACGCGTCCAGGCCGCGCAGCACGAACGGGTCGTAGACGGTGCCGACCGGCAGCAGCGGCTGCCCCGACAGGTCCCAGGACAGGCCGAGCTGGCCGAGCAGCAGGAACAGGTTCATCTCGGAGATGCCCAGCTCGATGTGCTGCCCGGCGGGGCTCTCCGTCCAGCGCAGCATCCGGTCCTCCGACCAGGAGCGCTGCTCGGTGGGGGCGAACACCCCGGTCTTGTTGATGAACCCGGCGAGGTTGGTGGAGGTGGCGACGTCCGGCGCGGTGGTCACCAGGTAGGGCGCCACCTGCGGGTCCCGGGCCAGGTCCACGAGCACCCGACCGAACACCTCCTGGGTGGAGACGGGCTTGTTCGCGCGTACCTTCGTGGTCTCCGGGACCGCGACCCCCAGCGCACGCTCGCGCGGCGCGCGGGACAACGCCTCCCGGCGTGCGCCGGCCCGGATGCCGGCCTCCGACGACGGGTCGAGACGGTCCCACTCGGTCTCGGCGGTGAGCCCCTGGGCCGTCCGCAGGGCGTCGATCTGCTCGGTGGACAGCAGCGCCGAGTGGTTGCGCGGATTGCCGGCGATGGGCAGACCCCACCCCTTGACGGTGTACGCGAAGACGACGCTGGGCCGGTCGGTGACCGCGTCGCACTGGGCGTACGCGTCGAGCATGGCCGCCAGGTCGTGCCCGCCCAGGTCGGTGACGAGCGGGCCCAGCTCGTCGTCTCCGATGTCCGCGATGAGCTCCGCGATCCCGGCCGGCGCGCCGTCGAGGAACTGCTTGCGCAGGGCCGGGCCGGCGAGCCCGAACAGCGACTGGTACTGCTCGTTCGGCATCGCGTCGATCCAGTCGCGCAGCGCCTCGCCGCCCGGCCGGGCGTACGCCTCGGCGAGCTTGCGGCCGTACTTGACCTCGACCACGTGCCAGCCGGCGGCCTCGAACTGGCCGCGCCACTGGTTGATCCGGATGCCGGGCACCACCCGGTCGAGGGACTGGCGGTTGAAGTCCACCAGCCACATCACGTTGCCCAGCCCGGTGGTGGCCGGGTCGGCGACCGCCTCCCAGATGTTGCCCTCGTCCAGCTCCGCGTCGCCGATCAGCGCGACGAACCGGGAGTGCGGACGCGCGCCGAAGTGCGCGTCGACGTAGCGGCGGGTGACCGCCGCGAACAGCGGCGCCGCGGCGCCGAGCCCGACCGAGCCGGTGGAGAAGTCCACCTCGTCCGGGTCCTTGGTCCGCGACGGGTACGACTGGAGGCCGCCCCGGGCGCGCAGCTTCGTCAGGTACGACCGGTCCAGGTTGCCGAGCAGGTACTGGATCGCGTGGAACACCGGCGACGCGTGCGGCTTCACCGCGACCCGGTCCTCGGCGTCGAGGTGCGCGAACCACAGCGCGGTCATCGCGGTCACCAGCGAGGCGCTGGACGCCTGGTGGCCGCCGACCTTCACCCCGTCCCCGGTGTCCCGGTCGTGGTTGGCGGCATCCACGATCCGGCTGGCGAGCCAGAGCACACGCCGCTGGATCTCGTCGAGGACGTCGAGGTCGTTGTGGTTCACGGTGACTCCATCCGGGCGTCGCCGTTGACGCCCTCGCGAGGGTGCGGGGGTGGGGCGTTAGGAAGGGCCCCTTCCTATGCACCAGGCGTTAAGAAGGGGCCCTGGCGGACAGGCCGACGGCGCATGCTGCGCCGGAGCGCCCTCGGCCTGTCCGTCCTTGCAACTCAGACGCCGAGGCGCTCCAGGATCAGCTCGCGGACGGTCTTCGCGTCGGCCTGGCCACGGGTGGTCTTCATGACCGCGCCGACCAGCGCGCCGGCCGCGGCGACCTTACCGCTGCGGATCTTGTCGGCGATGCCGGGGTTGGCGGCGATCGCCTCGTCGACGGCGGCGGTCAGCGCGCCCGTGTCGGAGACCACCTCCAGGCCCCGGTTGGTCATGATCTCGGTCGGCGAGCCCTCGCCGGCCACCACGCCCTCCAGCACCGTCCGGGCCAGCTTGTCGTTGAGCTTGCCCGCGTCGACCAGGCTCTGGAGCTCGGCGACCTGGCTCGGGCTGGCCCCGATGTCGGCCAGCTCCACGCCGGTCTCGTTGGCCCGGCGGGACAGCTCGCCGAGCCACCACTTGCGGGCGGCGGCCGGGGTGGCGCCGGCGGCGACGGTGGCCTCGATCAGCTCGACCGCACCGGCGTTGAGCACGGACTGCATGTCCGCCTCGGACAGGCCCCACTGCTCCTGCAGGCGACGGCGGTGCAGCCGGGGAAGCTCTGGCAGGGCCGCCTTCAGCTCGGCGACCCAGGTGGCGTCCGGCGCGAGGGGCACCAGGTCCGGCTCCGGGAAGTACCGGTAGTCGGTCGCGGTCTCCTTGGAGCGGCCGGGCCGGGTGTCCCCGGTGTCCTCCTGGAAGTGCCGGGTCTCCTGGGTGATCCGGCCGCCCGCGTCGAGCACCGACGCCTGACGCAGGATCTCCGAACGGACGGCCCGCTCCACCGAACGCAGCGAGTTGACGTTCTTGGTCTCGGTGCGGGTGCCCCACTCCTCGCCGGGCAGGTTGAGGGAGGTGTTGACGTCGCAGCGCAGCGACCCCTCCTCCATCCGTACGTCGGAGACGCCCAGCGAGCGGATCACGTCCCGCAGCTCGGTGACGTACGCCTTGGCGACCTCGGGTGCGAGCGCCCCGGTGCCCGGGACCGGCTTGGTGACGATCTCGACCAGGGGGATGCCGGCCCGGTTGTAGTCGACCAGCGACTCGGTCGCGCCGTGGATCCGACCGGTGGCGCCGCCCACGTGCAGCGTCTTGCCGGTGTCCTCCTCCAGGTGCACCCGCTCGATGCCGATGCGGACCAGTTCGCCGTTCACCTCGACGTCCAGGTAGCCGTCGACGCAGAGCGGCTCGTCGTACTGGCTGATCTGGAAGTTCTTCGGCATGTCCGGGTAGAAGTAGTTCTTCCGGGCGAACCGGCACCACTCCGCGATGGAGCAGTTCAGCGCGAGGCCGATCCGGATGGTCGCCTCGATGGCCGCCTTGTTGGCCACCGGCAGCGAGCCGGGCAGGCCGAGGCAGACCGGGCACACCCGGGTGTTGGGCTCGCCGCCGAAGTCGGTCGGGCAGCCGCAGAACATCTTGGTGTTCGTGCCCAGCTCGACGTGGGTCTCCAGGCCGATCACCGGTTCGTAGCGCGCGACGACCTCGTCGTACGCGGGCAGTGTCGTCGTCATTTGAGCTCCTGCCTCACAGTGCCGGTGGGGTGAACGTGCCGACGGCGCTCTCCAGCGCGGCGGCGACCCGGTACATCCGGTCGTCGGCCATCGTCGGCGCCATCACCTGGAGGCCGACCGGCAGCCCGTCGGAGAGCCCGCACGGCACCGAGATGCCGGGCCCGCCGTACAGGTTCGTCGGGATGGTGTACAGGTCGGCCAGGTACATCTGGTACGGGTCGGACGTACGCGCCCCGATCGGGAACGCCACGAACGGCGTGGTCGGCGAGATCAGCGCGTCGACCTGCTCGAACGCCGCGGTGAAGTCCCGCGTGATCAGGGTGCGGACCTTCTGCGCCTGCCCGTAGTAGGCGTCGTAGTACCCGGACGACAGCGCGTACGTGCCGATCATGATCCGGCGCTTGACCTCGGCACCGAAGCCGGCCTCGCGGGTCAGCGACATGACCTCCTCCAGCGACCGGTTGCCGTCGTCGCCGACCCGCAGGCCGAACCGGACGCCGTCGAACCGGGCCAGGTTGGAGGAGCACTCGCTGGGCGCGATCAGGTAGTACGCCGGCAGGGCGTACGTGAAGTTCGGGCACGACACCTCGACGATCTCCGCACCCAGCTTCGCCAGCGCGTCGACGGCCTCGCGGAACGCGGCCATCACGCCGGGGTCCCCGCCCTCGCCGGCGAATTCGGTGACGATGCCGAGCTTCACGCCGGTCAGGTCACCGGACGCGCCACGCCGCGCGGCGGCCACCACGTCCGGCACCGGGGCCGGGATGGAGGTGGAGTCCCGCGGGTCGTGCCCGCCGATCGCCTCGTGCAGCAGGGCGGCGTCCAGCACCGTACGCGCGCACGGGCCGGGGGTGTCCAGGGAGGACGAGAACGCCACCAGGCCGTAGCGGGACGTGCCGCCGTACGTCGGCTTCGCGCCGACGGTGCCGGTGACGGCGCCCGGCTGCCGGATCGAGCCGCCGGTGTCCGAGCCGATCGCCAGCGGCGCCTCGTACGCGGCCAGCGCCGCCGCGCTGCCGCCGCCGGAACCGCCCGGGATCCGGTCCAGGTCCCACGGGTTGTGGGTCGGGCCGTACGCGGAGTACTCCGTGGAGGAGCCCATCGCGAACTCGTCCATGTTGGTCTTGCCGAGCATCACCGTGCCGGCCGCACGCAGCCGCTGCACGATCGTCGAGTCGTACGGCGGGCGCCAGCCCTCCAGGATCTTCGACCCGACGGTGGTCGGCACGCCCTTGGTGGTCAGCACGTCCTTCACCGCGACCGGCACGCCGGCCAGCGGGCCCAGCTCCTCGCCGGCGGCCCGGCGGGCGTCCACGTCGCGGGCGGCGGCCAGCGCGCCCTCGGTGTCGACGTGCAGGAAGGCGTGCACCCGGTCGTCTACCGCGGCGATGCGGTCCAGGTGGGCCCGGGTGACCTCGACCGCGCTGGTCTCACCCTTCGCCACCAGGCCCGCGATCTCGACGGCGCTGAGCTTGGTCAGGTCGGTGCTCACGATGCCACATCCTCGTCCAGGATCCGCGGGACGCGGAACCGCTGCTCCTCGGCGTCGGGCGCACCCGACAGGGCCTCCTCGGGGGTCAGGCACGGCGTCACGACGTCCTCGCGGAGCACGTTGGTCAGCGGCACCGAGTGGGAGGTCGGCGGGATGTCCGCCGCGGCGACCTCACCCACCTGGGCGACCGCCTGGAGGATCACGTCCAACTGGCCGGCGAAGGTGTCCAGCTCCTCCTCCGTCACGGCGAGCCGCGACAGTCGCGCCAGGTGCGCGACCTCCTCGCGGGAGATGGCGGCCATCGGTGCCCCCTTCGTGGCTGTCCTGCTGCGTCTGTACGCCGACCGCGCGGGTGGTGCGTGACGCGCGGTGACCGGTGCGAGTCTATTGTTCCGCCCTGCCTGTCCCGGTAGCGGGTCAGCGGGCGTGCCGGCGGGGGATCTCGGCGTCCGGGTCGGCGGTGGGGCGCACCGGCCGGTAACGCGCCAGCCAGGCGACCAACTCGTCGGCCGGCATCGGGCGGGCGTAGAACCAGCCCTGGGCGGCGTCGCACCCGGCCGCGTGCAGCATCCGCCAGGTCCGCTCGTCCTCGACGCCCTCGGCGACCACGCGCAGCCCGAGCGCCCCGGCGAGCCCGATCGTCGACGTGACGATCGCCGCGTCGTCCGCGTCGTCGGCCATCCCCAGTACGAACGACCGGTCCACCTTCACCTCGGACAGCGGCAGCCGGCGCAGGTGCTGCAACGACGAGTAGCCGGTGCCGAAGTCGTCCAGCGCGATGCCCACCCCGATCCGGTGCAGGCGGGAGATCGTGGCCAGCACCCGGCGCGGGTCGGCCATCAGCGCGCCCTCGGTGATCTCCAGTTGCAGACGCTGCGGCGGCACCCCGTGGCGGGCGAGCCGGTCGGCGATCTGGTCGGCGATCTCGCCGGTGTGCAGGTCCCGCACGCTGACGTTGAGCGCCGCCCGCAGGGTGATCCCGGCGGCCGACCACCGCGCCAGCTGCGCCACCACGTCGTCGACCACCCGCCGGGTCAGCAGCCGCATCACCGCGCTCTGCTCGGCGACCCGGATCAGCTCCTCCGGGTCGACCATCCCACGGCGCGGGTGCCGCCAGCGCAGCAACGCCTCGACGCCGACCACCTCACCGGTGGCGATGGCGATCTGCGGCTGGTAGTACATCGTGATCTCGCCCGCGCCGGCGGCCGGGTCGACGTCGGTCCCGCGCCGGCCGGCGCCGGTGGCGGTGGCGTCGGCCGG
>NZ_JBFAMU010000090.1:0-14130 GCF_040656655.1 Micromonospora sp. NPDC049799 | reverse complement strand
CCCCGACGGGCCGCCGCCCGCCGGCTCGCGGACCGTCCCACCGGTCGTCGGGCCGGCCGGCGGCGGCGCGGCCGTGACGACGGTGGACAGCTCCTCGTCCACCTCGGTGTCGGTGACCACCTTCCACGGCTGGAACCACCAGGCTCCCAGCGCGGAGACGACGACGAGCACGGCGAGCGCGCCCCGGACCAGCGGTCCGCGCGGCAGTCGGGTGACCATGGGGACCAGTCTTCCGCCCGGACGGCTCCCGCGGGATTACCAGACTCTTACGCCCCCTAGTGGTGGGATCAGGGGCGCGCCTGATGTCCCGGTGTGCCTCGGCTACCTACGCTGGCGGCGTGACACTCATCGCGACCGAGTCGCTGACCAAGACGTACGGGGGTGGGGTCACCGCGCTGGCCGACCTGACCGTCGCGGTCGAGCCCGGGATCATCGGCCTGGTCGGCGCGAACGGCGCCGGCAAGTCTACGCTGATCAAGATCCTGCTCGGCCTTCTTCCTCCCACAAGCGGCCGGGTCCGGGTCCTCGATCTCGACCCGACCACCGACTCCGACCAGGTGCGCGCCCGCGTCGGCTACATGCCCGAGCACGACGCCCTCCCACCCGACCTCTCCGCCGCCGAGCTGGTCACCCACCTCGGCCGGATGAGCGGCCTGCCGCGCACCGTCGCCCGCGAGCGGGCCTCCGAGGCGCTGCGGCACGTCGGGCTCTACGAGGAGCGCTACCGCCCGGTCGGTGGCTACTCCACCGGCATGAAGCAGCGGGTCAAGCTCGCCCAGGCGCTCGTGCACGACCCGGACCTGCTGCTGCTCGACGAACCGACCAACGGCCTCGACCCGGCCGGCCGGGACGCCATGCTCGCCCTGGTGCACCGGATCGGCACCGAGTTCGGCATCTCCGTCCTGGTCTGCTCCCACCTGCTCGGCGAGGTCGAGCGGATCTGCGACACGCTCGTCGCCATCGACGGCGGGCGACTGCTGCGCGCCGATCGCATCTCCGCCATGACCACGGCCACCGACGTCCTCGCCGTCGAGGTCAGCGAGGGCACCGACGACCTGGCCGCCCGGCTCGCCGCGCTGCGCCTTCCGGTCCGCCGGGACGGCCGCCTGCTGCTCGTCGAGCTGACCGACGACACCACCTACGACACGATCCTCGGCGCGGTGGCCGAGCTGGACCTGCCGCTGCACCGGCTCGACCAGCGACGGCACCGGGTCGCCGAGCTGTTCGCCACGAGGGAGCCCAGCCATGCCTGAGCCGACCGGCGTCATCCACGACATCGGCTACCAGCGCTACACCGGCCCCCGGCTGGGCCGCCGGCACGTCTTCGGCGCGCTCTACCTGCACGGCCTGCGGACCGTCTTCGGGCTGGGCCGCACCGCCAAGGCCAAGATCTTCCCCTGGCTGGTGGTCGGCATCGTCACCCTGGTCGCGGCCGGCGTCACCGCCGTACGCAGCCAGATCGGCGAGGTCGTCATGACGTACGCCCAGTTCGCCGACGCGATGAGCTGGCTGGTCATCTTCTTCGTCGCGGTAGCCGCGCCGGAGCTGGTCAGCCGCGACCTGCGCAGCGGCGTGCTGCCGCTGTACTTCTCCCGCCCGCTGCCGCGCTCCGACTACCCGCTGGCCAAGCTGCTCGCCATGATGACGGCGCTCTGGCTGCTTCTCGGCGGCCCGCAGCTGGTGATGTTCCTCGGTGCCGCCTTCACCACCAAGGAGGGCATGCGCGGGGTGTGGAACGAGCTGCTGGACCTGCTGCCCGGCCTGCTGTACGCCGGCCTCTGGGCGGTGGTCTTCGCCTCGATCGGGCTGCTGGTGGCGTCGTTCACCGGCAAGCGGGCCTTCGCCGCCGGCGGGATCGTCGCCGTGTTCCTGATGACCGCGCCGGTCGTCGGCACGCTGTCGATCATGCCCTCCCGGGTGGTCAACGAACTGGCCTTCCTGGCCTCCCCGTCCACCCTGGTGAGCGGCGTCGGCACCTGGGCGCTCGGTGACCTGCTGGAGCCGGAGAGCCAGGGCGGGGGCCTGCCGATCGGCGACTTCGGCCCGGTCTACGCCCTCGCCGCCGTCGTGCTGGTCAGCTCGTGCGTCGCCCTGCTGCTCCTGCGATACCGGAAGGTGGCCGCCCGATGACCGCGACCAGCACCGACCCGACGGCGGCGGTCTCGGCCGCCACCTCCAGCACGCTCGACCTCGCGGGCGTCTCCCGCTGGTACGGCAACGTGGTCGCCGTCAACGACGTCAGCATGCGGCTGGGCCCGGGTGTCACCGGACTGCTCGGGCCGAACGGCGCCGGCAAGACGACGCTGCTGCACATGATGGCCGGCTTTCTCGCCCCGTCCCGCGGGGCGGTGACCCTGGACGGACGCCCCACCTGGCGCAACCCCGACGTCTACCGCCGGCTCGGCCTGGTCAGCGAGCGGGAGGCCGTGCACACCTTCCTGACCGCGTACGAGTTCGTGCTGGCCAGCGCGAAGCTGCACCGGCTGCCGGACCCGGAGGACGCGGCCCGCCGGGCGATCGCCCTGGTCGAGCTGGAGGGCGCGCAGGCGCGCCGGATCGGCACGTACTCCAAGGGCATGCGGCAGCGCACCCGGGTCGCCGCCGCGCTCGTGCACGACCCGCAGGTGCTGCTGCTCGACGAACCGTTCAACGGCATGGACCCGCGCCAACGGCTGCACATGATGGACCTGCTGCACCGCCTCGGCGCGGCCGGCCGGACCATCCTGTTCAGCTCGCACATCCTGGAGGAGGTCGAGCAGGTCTCCGGCACCGTCCAGGTGATGGTGGCCGGTCGGCTCGCCGCGTCCGGCGACTTCCGCACCATCCGCCGGCTGATGACCAACCGGCCGCACGTCTTCGCCGTACGCTCGACCGACGACCGGGCCCTCGCGGTGGCCCTGATGGCCGAGACGTCGGTGACCGGCGTGGAACTGGGCCGCGCCGGGCTGACCGTGCGGGCCGGCGACTACGGCGCGTTCACCCGCGCCCTGCCGAAGATCGCCCTGTCCCGAGGGATCCGGGTGCAGCAGCTGGTGCCCGAGGACGAGTCCCTGGAGAGCGTCTTCTCCTACCTGGTGGAGGCCTGACATGTCGACCATTTCCTGGATCACCGCGCGGGGGCTGTTCGGGCGTCGCCGCTTCCTGCTGCTGCTTCCGCTGCCGGTGCTGCTGGTGCTGCTCGCCGTGCTCTCCCGGGCGCTGGGCGTCGACCCGGGGGAGTGGGGCCCGCCGGTGCTGGTCGGCCTCGGCCTGGCCGTGGTGCTGCCCGTGGTCGCCCTGATCGTCGGCACCGGCGTGCTCGGTGCCGAGATCGACGACGGCACCGTGGTGCACATCCTGACCAAGCCGCTGCCGCGCTGGCAGATCGTCCTTCCGAAGCTGGCGGTGGCGGCCGGCGTCACCGCGGCCACCGTCGCCCTGCCGCTCTACGTCGCGGGCGTGCTCGCCGACTCGGTACGCCTCGGGCTGGCCCTCGCCGCCGCCTCGGCGATCGGCGCGCTGGCGTACTCGGCGCTGTTCCTGGCACTCAGCCTGATCACCCGGCGGCCGGTGCTGCTCGGTCTGGTCTACGTGCTGATCTGGGAGGGGCTGCTCGGCAACTTCGTCAGCGGCACGAAGGTGCTGTCCATCCAGCAGTACGTGATCGCCCTGGCCGACCGGCTGGCCCCGACCGGGCTGCTCTCCACCACCGTCTCGGTTCCGGTGGCGTCGGTGATGACCACCCTGGTCGCGATCGGGTTCACCGTCCTGGCGATCGACCGCCTCCGCTCCTTCTCGGTGGCCGGCGAAACCAGCTGAGGTGTAAGGAAGGGCCCCGGTCAACAGGGGGCCCTTCCTTACGCCGCGGCGCGCCGCGCCGCGCCGCAGCTAGAAGGCGCAGGCGATCACCAGCTCCGGGGTGCGGTCGGGCAGGAGGTCGAGCTTGCCGATCCGCCCCGCCGCCCGCAGGTCCTCGCTGATCACGGTGAGCTGGTCGAGCAGGGCGGCCGGACCGAGCGCCTCGGCCAGCGGCACCTCCGCCTTCATCGACAGCTTCCGCTCCGACTTGGCCCGCCGGACCTGGCTGAGCGCGTCACCGGCCAGCCGGAGCAACGCCGGGTCACCCGGAGCCTGGACCGCCCGGCCCACCTCGTACGTGGTGGGCCAGGTCGCGCGGTGCACCGACCCGTACCGCCACCAGGACCACACCTCCTCCGTCGCGTACGGCAGCACCGGCGCGAAGAGCCGCAGTTGCACCGAGAGCGCGGTGGCCAAGGCCGCGCGGGCCGAGTCCGCACCCGGTCCGGTGCCGTAGGCGCGCTCCTTCACCAGCTCGATGTAGTCGTCGCAGAACCGCCAGAAGAACGACTCAGCGGCCTGCAACGCCGCTGTGTGGTCGTACGCGTCCAGGGCCGTGGTCGCCGTGGCGACCACGGTGGACAGTTCGGCGAGCATCGCGGTGTCCAGCGGTGACGTCGCCGGTGCGCGCAGCGCGTCGGCGGCACCCAGACCGAGGGCGAACCTCGACGCGTTGAGCAGCTTCGTGGCGAGTCGGCGGCCCACCTTGATCTGCGCCGGGTCGAACGCGAGGTCCATGCCCGGCTTGCCGTTCGCCGCCCAGTACCGCACCGCGTCGGAACCGTGCTGCTCCAGCAACGCCATCGGGGTGACCACGTTCCCCTTGGACTTGGACATCTTCTTCCGGTCCGGGTCGAGGATCCAGCCGGAGAGCACGGCGTCCCGCCACGGCAGCACACCGTGCTCCAGGTGGGAGCGGACGACCGAGGAGAAGAGCCAGGTCCGGATGATCTCCTGCCCCTGGGGCCGCAGGTCCATCGGGAAGACCCGGGCGAACAGGTCGGGGTCGGTCTCCCAACCGCCGACGATCTGCGGGGTCAACGACGAGGTGGCCCACGTGTCCAGCACGTCCGGGTCACCGACGAAACCACCCGGCGCGCCGCGCTGCGACTCGGAGTAGCCGGGCGGCACGTCGGTGGACGGGTCGATCGGCAGCGTCGCCTCATCCGGTGTGAGAGGGTGGGCGTAGTCCGGCTCGCCAGCGTTGTCGAGCCGGTACCACACCGGCACCGGCACCCCGAAGAAGCGCTGCCGGCTGACCAGCCAGTCGCCGGTCAGCCCGCCCACCCAGTGGTCGTACCGGTGCTTCATGTGCTCCGGCACCCAGCGCAGCCCGGCGCCCCGGGCCAGCAGCTCGTCGCGCAGCGCCGCGTCCCGACCGCCGTTGCGCAGGTACCACTGCCGGGTCGAGACGATCTCCAGGGGACGGTCGCCGCGCTCGTAGAACTTCACCGGGTGCGTGATCGGCCGCGGCTCGCCGACCAGGTCGCCCGCGTCGGCGAGCAGCTCCACGAGCGTCCGCCGGGCGCCGTTGACGGTCTGCCCGGCCAGCGCCGCGTACGGCTGCGGAGGCACGCCGGCCGGCGCGTCCGGCAGCAGCCGGCCGTCGCGGCCGATCACCACGCGGGTGTCCAGGGCCAGTTCCCGCCACCAGGTCACGTCGGTCAGGTCGCCGAACGTGCAGACCATCGCGATGCCCGTGCCCTTGGCCGGGTCCGCCAGCGGGTGCGCGCGCACCGGCACCTCGACGGAGAAGACGGGCGTACGCACAGCCGACCCCACGAGGTCCGCGTACCGCTCGTCGTCGGGGTGGCAGACCAGCGCCACGCAGGCGGGCAGCAGCTCCGGCCGGGTGGTGTCGACGAGCACCTCGCGCCCGTCCGGCCCGGTGAACCGCAGCCGGTGGTACGCGCCGGGCCGTTCCCGGTCCTCCAGCTCCGCCTGGGCGACGGCGGTGGCGAACCCGACGTCCCAGAGCGTCGGCGCCTCCGCCTGGTACGCCTCGTCCCGGGCGAGGTTGCGCAGGAACGCCCGCTGCGACGTCGCCCGGGCCACGCGGCCGATCGTCGTGTACGTCAGCGACCAGTCCACGGACAGCCCGAGCCGCCGCCAGAGCGCCTCGAAGACCTGCTCGTCGGCGACGGTCAGCCGCTCGCACAGCTCGATGAAGGTGCGTCGGGAGACGGGTGTCGGGTCCTTCCGGGCGGCGTCGTCCACCGGGGCGGCCGGCGGCTGCCACGACGGGTCGTACGGCAGGGCCGGGTCGCAGCGCACCCCGTACACGTTCTGCACCCGGCGCTCGGTCGGCAGGCCGTTGTCGTCCCAACCCATCGGGTAGAACACGGTCCGCCCGCGCATCCGCTGGAAGCGGGCCACCACGTCGGTGTGCGTGTACGAGAAGACGTGCCCCATGTGCAGCTCGCCCGATACGGTCGGCGGCGGGGTGTCGATCGCGTACACGTCCGCCCGCTCCTTCTTGCGGTCGAACGCGTACGTGCCCTCCTCCTGCCAGCGGTGCGCCCAGGTCTCCTCGAGCCCGTCCAGCGTGGGACGCTCGGGGACGCCGGCGCGGGCCGTCCTCGCCGTATCAGTCATCCGTCGATCGTAGGCAGCCGCTATCGACCGGACCACGGCTTATCTCCGTGTCACGATGACCGGATGCCGACGCTTCCCCTGAGCCCCGACGAACTGCTCACCACGACCCGTACGGTCCGCCGGCGCCTCGACCTGACCCGGCCGGTGCCGATGGAGCTGGTCCGGGAGTGCCTGGAGATCGCCCTCCAGGCGCCGTCCGGCTCGAATCGGCAGGGCTGGCAGTGGGTCGTGGTCACCGACGCGGCGAAGCGGGCCGCGATCGGCCACCTCTACCAGCGGGCGGTGCACGGCTACCTCGCCTCCGAGGGCTCGGCCGCCCGGCTCTTCGCCGGGGACCCGGAACGCGCCGAAGTGCAGCGCCGGGTGGGGGAGAGCGTCGCCTGGCTCGGTGACCGGATGGGTGAGGTGCCGGTGCTGCTCATCCCGTGCCTCCAGGTGCACGGCGGCGGCGAGCTGCCGGCCGGCAACCAGGCCGGGCTGTGGGGGTCGGTGCTGCCGGCCGCGTGGAGCTACATGCTCGCCGCACGGGCGCGCGGTCTCGGCACCGCCTGGACCACCCTGCATCTCGCGTACGAGGCGGAGGTCGCGGAGCTGCTCGGGCTCCCCGCCGACGTGCGGCAGGCCGCGCTGATCCCCACCGCGTACTACACGGGGGAGGGCTTCCGGCCGGCGAAGCGCCAGCCCCTGGACGAGGTGCTGCACGTCGACACCTGGTAGGCGTCGTCCGCTGCACACGGGACAGCGGGTGGTCGCCGGCCGTGACACCATCGCCTCCACATGTTCCGGGAGGCGTTTCATGGTGGTGGCTCCGGAAACACGTTTCACGTCCGTCGGGCAGGTCGTCGCGGGGGTGCTCGCCGCGCTCGCGACCGGCGTCGCGTTCGCCGCCGGGGCGGTGCCCCTGGCCGTCCACTCGGGCCTCTGGGGTCTGGTCGGTGGCGGTTGGTCCCACCCGATCGTGTTCGGGATGCCGGTGCTGCTGCTGGCGCTGGTCGCGGCAACCCTGAACGGTCGGCTGTCCGGGTGGTGGCTCGCGGCGGCCGGTCTCGCCGTGCAGGCCGTGGTGGGCCTGCTTCCCGCTCTCGCCGGGGGTGCCGTCGAGCCGGGCCTGCCGCAGGGGGCCACCGCCCTCGCCACGATCGCGGGCGCGGGTCTCGCCCTGGGCGGTGCGGTGCTCGCCGTGGGCCAGGTCGCCCGCCCGGCCCGCCCGGTCGTCGGCGCGGCCCTGGTGACGGGTCTCCTGCTCCAGCCGGCCCTGCCGTTCGCCCGACCCGACCGCGTCGACGACTTCGGCTTCGACCTCGTGCTGTGGGTGACGCTCGCCGTCGTGACCGTGGCCGCCACCACCGCCCGCCATCAGCGCTCGACAGTCCCGGGCCGGTCGGCGGCCTCGCGGTGGGTGACCGTGATGGTCGTCGCGGCCGTCGCGACGACCGTGCGGGTGGTCCAGGTGTGGCGGGGCGGCAGCACCAGCTCCCTGCGCGGCGACCCGGCCGCTGTCCCGTTGGACGTGCCCTGGTCGGCCGGCTTGGCGATCCTGGTGGCCGCGGTGCTGACCGGCTACGCCTGGCATGTCTGGCGGGCCGCCGGGGTCCGCTGGGTGCTTTCCGCGTTCGCGGTCGGCCCGGCCGCCCTCTACGCCTTCGGGAACACCACCGGCGGCGGTGGGTCGGTGACCGTCCTGCTGGTGCCCGCGGCTCTGCTGACCGTGGTGGTCGCCTTCGCCCTCGTCCGGTACGCCGACCGGCTCGTGCCCTGGGACGCGGTCGCCCTGTTGGTCGTCGCCGGCGCGTTCCCGCTGGTGCTTCGGGCGCACCGCGCCGGCCGGGACGACGCCGTCCAACTGGCCCTGGTGCTGCTCTGCTTCGGTCTGGCGTGGGCGGTCGGGGTCGCCCGGGTGACGGTGCGGCCGGACCGGCCAGCGGCACCGGTGGCCGGGCTGCTGGGCTTCGGATTCGCCGCGTTCCTGCTCGGCGCACAGCTGTTGGTGCCGCTGTGGGTGGCTGATGGGTGGGACGCGCCGATGTCGCGGACCTTCGGGACGCCGGCACTTGCCGGCGGGGCCGCCCTGGTGGTGGCGGTGTTCTTCCTGGTCGAGCACTGGCAGGGGTGGGCGGACAGCCGCACCGGCGTGGCCGACGGGCCGGCGGACCCGGACGCGGCGCCGCCGCCCCCCAGCGGGCCGGTGACGATCGAGATCGAGCGGTAAGGCCCTACACGAGGGAGTCGCGCCACTGGCGGTGCAGGGCGGCGTACCGGCCGTCGGCCTCGGCGAGCCGGTCCGGTGGGCCGTCCTCGACGACCCGGCCGGCGTCGAGCACCAGCACCCGGTCGGCGGTCTCCACGGTGGACAACCGGTGCGCGATGACCAGGGCGGTGCGGTCGGCCAGGATGGTGCCGAGCGCCCGCTGCACGGTCCGCTCGGTGGGCACGTCCAGCGACGACGTCGCCTCGTCGAGGATCAGCACCGCCGGGTCGGCGAGGAACGCCCGCGCGAACGCGACCAGTTGCCGCTGCCCGGCCGAGAGCCGGCCGCCCCGCCGGTGCACCTGGGTCGCGTACCCGTCGGGCAGCGCGGCGATGAAGTCGTGCGCGCCGATCGCACGCGCGGCGGCCTCCACGGCGGCGTCGTCGGCGCCGGGCCGGCCGAAGCGGATGTTCTCCGCGACCGTACCGCCGAACAGGTGGGTCTCCTGGGTGACCAGCACGACCGCCCGACGCAGGTCGGCGTCGGCCAGGTCGCGCAGGTCGACCCCGTCCAGGGTTACCGTCCCGGAGACCGGGTCGTGGAACCGCGCGAGCAGTTTGGCGATGGTCGACTTGCCGGCCCCGGTCGGCCCGATCAGCGCGACCGTCTGCCCGGCCGGGACGGTCAGGTCCAGGTCGGTGAGGATGGGTGCGTCCGCGCGGTAGCCGAAGGTGACCGACCGGAAGGCCACCGCGCCCGGGTGGGGGGTCGCGGGCAGCGGAACGGGCCGGGCGGGCTCCGGTACGGAGGGCCGCTCGTGCAGCACCCCGGAGAGCTTCTCCAGCGCCGCCGTGGCCGACTGCAACGAGTTGTAGAACTGGCTCAGGTCCTGCATCGGCTCGAAGAACCGCCGCAGGTAGAGCAGGAACGCGGCCAGCACCCCCAGCTCGGTCGCCCCCCGCAGCACCCGCCAGCCGCCGTAGCAGAGCACCGCCGCGACGGTCACGTTGCCGATCACCTTGATGCCGGGTGAGTACGTCGCGATCAGCCGGAACGTCTGCAGGCTGGCCCGGCGGTAGTCGTCGCTGACCGTACCGAAGATCCGCTGGTTGCGCGGCTCCCGGCGGAACGCCTGCACCGCGCGGATGCCCCGCATCGACTCGATGAAGTGGACGATGACCAGCGCGATCGTCTCCCGGGTACGCCGGTACGCGGCGGCGGACGCACGGGCGAACCAGCGGGAGAGCCCGAACAGGAACGGGAAGGCGAGCAGGGTCACCGCGGCCAGCGGCAGGTCGAGCCAGAGGAGGATGCCGGCCACCGACAGCACCGACAGCGCGGCCAGGACCAGGCTGTCCAGGCCGCCCCCGACCAGCTCGCCGATCGAGTCCAGGTCGCTGGTCAGCCGGGACACCATCCGGCCGGAGGTGTACCGCTCGTGGAAGGCCACCGGCAGGCGCAGGAACTGCGCGTACACCCGCTCGCGGAGGTCGAGCAGGACGGCCTGGCCGATCCCCGCGGAGAGGGTGAGGAAGCCGCGGCGGGCGGCGTACTCGACGGCGGAGGCCGCGACGAACGCGGCGGCGATCGCCGCCAGCGGGCCGCCGTCACCGGCCCGCAGCGGGCCGATGGCCCGGTCGATGCCGAGCATCACCAGGTACGGCCCGGCCATCGCGGCCGCGTTCTGGCTGAGCAGCAGCCCGACGGCGACCGCGAGCCGGCACCGGTGCGGGCGCAGCAGGTCGCGCAGCAGCACCCGGCTCAGGGCCCGCAGCCGGGTCACCGACTCCGGGTCGGTGTCCTCGGCGCGGCTGCGGTCGGCGTCGGGGTCGACGGCGACACCACGCCACCGGGTGACGTCGTTCCCGGTGGCCGTCACGACCGCACCAGGCCCCGCCCGCCGGGCGTGGGGTCGATGGCCGGAACGACGGGCGGCGGCTCGGCGGAGAGCACCGCGCGGTACGCGGGCACCGTGGCCAGCAGTTCGGAGTGCGTCCCCACCGCCGTGATCCGCCCCTGCTCCAGCAGCGCCACCCGGTCGGCGAGGGCGATGGTGGACGGCCGGTGCACGACCAGCAGGGCGGTGGTGTTCCCCAGCACCCGCTTCAGGGCCGCCTCGACCAGGGCCTCGGTGTGCACGTCCAGCGCGGACAGGGGGTCGTCCAGAACGAGCAGGGCGGGCCGGCCGAGCACCGCCCGGGCCAGCGCGAGCCGCTGCCGTTGCCCACCGGAGAGCGACAGCCCCTGCTCGCCCACCCGGGTGGCCAACCCCCACGGCAGGTCGTACGCGAAGTCGGCCTGCGCCAGCGCGAGCGCCGCGCGGACCTCGTCCTCGGCGGCGTCCGGGCGGCCCAGGGTGAGGTTCTCCCACACCGACATGGAGAACAGCGTCGGCTCCTCGAACGCGACCCCGACGAGCCGGCGCAGCGCGGCCAGGCGCAGGTCCCGCAGGTCGTGCCCGTCCAGGGTGATCCGGCCGTCGGTCACGTCGTGCAGTCGGGGCACCAGGGAGAGCAGGGTGCTCTTGCCGCAGCCGGTCGCGCCGACCAGGGCGAGCGTCTCGCCCGGCTCGACGGTCAGGTCGATCCCGCGCAGCACGGGCGCGGCCGTGCCCGGGTAGCGGAACGAGACGGCCTCGAACCGCAGCCGGCCGGCCACCTCGGCGGGCGGCAGGGTGACCGCGTGCGGCGCGTCCACGATCGCCGGTGGCGTGGTCAGGACCTCCTGCACCCGGTCCGCGGCGGTGGCGGCCTCCTGCCCGTTCGCGATGATCCAGCCCATTCCCTGCACCGGCCAGGTGAGCATCAACTGGAGGCTGACGAAGGCCACCAGTTCGCCGATGGTCAGCACGCCCCGCGCGGCGGCCGCCGCGCCGGTCACCAGCACCACGCCCAGCGTCAGGTTCGGCACCAGGTCCAGCAGGGCGGAGGTGCGGGCCAGCAGCCGGCCCTTGCCGACCCCGGTGTCGTGCAGCGTCCGGGCGCTGCCGGCGAACCGGGCGACCAGTTCGGGTCCCCGCCCGTACGCCTTCATGGTGCGCAGGCCCTGCGCGGTCTCCTCGACCAGGGTGGCCACGTCGCCCTGCTGGTCCTGCATCCGCCGGGAGGCGGTGTGGTACGCCCGCGCGAACCGCCTCGTGATCAGGAACAGCGGCACCGCGCTGGCGGCCACCACCAGGCCCAGGGCGGTGTGCAGCCGGATCAGCAGCACCACCACGGCCACGTAGGTGACCAGGTTGAGCACCAGGAAGAAGAGGCCGAACGAGAGGAAGCGGCGGATCACCGACAGGTCGCTGGTGATGCGGGAGAGCAGCTGACCGGACTGCCACCGGTCGTGGAAGCTGGCCGGCAGGCGTTGCAGGTGGGCGTACACGTCCTCGCGGATGGCCGCCTCGATCGCCATCGAGGACGACGACTGCACCCAGCGCCGGACGAAGATCAGCAGTGCCTCGGCGAGGCCGAGCAGCAGGGCGAGACCGGCCAGCCGCACCAGGCCGGCGGGGTCCTGCCGGGCCACCGGGCCGTCCACCACCCGCTGCGCCACCAGCGGTACGGAGATGCCCGCGCCGGTCGCGGCGAGCCCGGCGAGCATCAGCCAGCCGAACTCAGCCGCGTGCGGGCGCAGGTAGTGGCGCAGTCGCCAGAGGTTGTGCAGCGGATGTCGGCCGGCTGTGGGGGCCGGGCTGCCGTCGCTCTCCGCAGGCACTACCCGACGGTAGCGACAAGTGGGAGCGTTGCCGCTGTCAGTTTTCCGTCACTCGACGCTCGTGCCCGAGAAGCCACTTCTTCACATCCAGCCCCCAGCGGTAGCCGCCGAGCGTCCCGTCGGTGCGCAGCACCCGGTGGCAGGGGACGAAGAGGGCGGCGGCGTTACGGGCACAGGCCGCCGCGGCCGCGCGGACGGCGGTGGGCCGGCCGGCCAGCCCGGCGTACGCCGTGTACGTCACCGGCTCGCCCGCCTTCACGTCCCGCAGCACCGTCCACGCGTGCGCCATGAACTCGCCGGACGTGTGCTGCTCCACCGGCACCACGTCGATCGCGGCGAGGTCGCCGTCCAGGTAGGACACGACGGCGGCGGTGACCGGCCCCAGGTCGGCCCGCTGCCGCAGGGGCGCTCGCAGTCGCGGGTGCACGAGGGGGAGCAGGGTCGCGGGGTCGGCCGTGAAGCCGGCCGCCCGTACCGCCCCGTCCGGTCCGGCCACGATGCTCAGCGGACCGGCGGGCGTGTGCAGGACAGTGCTGTCGTTCATGCTCATGCTGCTCTCCAGAGTCGGACGACCGCGTACGAGCGCCAGGGGCGCCAGCGGTCGGCGTACGCGTCGAGGGTCTTCGGGTCGTCGGGCAGGCCGAGGACGGCGGCGCCGCGCCGCACGGCCAGGTCGGTGGGGAGCAGGACGTCCGGGTCGCCGAGCGCGCGCATCGCGACGTAGCCGGCGGTCCACGCCCCGATCCCGGGCAGTTCGGTGAGCCGGCGCCGGGTCTCCTCCCGGTCCCCACCCGGCTCCAGGTTCAGCCCCCCGTCGGCGACGGCCCGAGCGAGAGCCCGAATACTCTCCCGCCGCCCACCCGGCATCCCGAACCCCGAATCCGAAATCCCCAAAACCTCCCCAGCGGAAGGAAACCCCCGCAACCCCCGGCTCTCATTCCGTCGATCATGAGGTTGAAGGGTGGTTTGAAGATCAGAGCACCCGTCAACCTCATGGTCAACGCCGCTCACCGTGGGGGTGGGGAGGTGGGAGAGGAGGCGGGTGAGGGTGGTTCGGGCGCTTGTGACCGAGACCTGTTGGCCGATGATCGCGCGGACGGCCATCTCCCAGCCGTCCACCGCCCGCGGCACCCGGACGCCGGGCTCGGCGGTGACCGCCCCGGCCAGCGCGGGGTCGGCGGCGAGCGTGTCGTCGACCGCGGCGGGGTCGGCGTCCAGGTCGAACAGCCGCCGGCAGCGGGCCACCGCCGGGGACAGGTCGCGCATGTCGGTCAGCCGCAGGGTCGCGGCCACGTACCCGTCCGCCGGGGTCAGGGTCGACTCTCCGGTGCCGTGCGGCAGCCGCAACCCCCGGCGGTACGCACCGTCGCGTACCTCCTCGACGCCCGGCAGCGCGCGGAGGGCGAGGAAGTCCAGCAACGCCGCCGCGTGCAACGGCGGACGGTACGCGAGCCGCAGCGTGATCGTGCCCGCGCCCGCCGGGGCCGGTCGGACTCCCCGGGCGGTACGCAGCTCGGACGGCGCCACCCCGTACACCTCGCGGACGGTCTCGTTGAACTGCCGGACGCTGCCGAAACCGGCCGCGAAGGCGATCTCGGCCATGCCCAGGCCGGTGGTCTCGACCAGGGTGCGGGCCGTCTGGGCGCGCTGGGCCCGGGCGAGCGCGAGCGGCCCGGCACCGAGTTCGGCGCGGAGCATCCGGTGCAGGTGTGCCCGAGGGCACGGTGTACATGTACCACGCCCAGGAGCGGGTCATCGACGTGCCGAAGTCGGAGACCAACGGCCGGCGCGGAGGCATCCACAAC
>NZ_JBFAMU010000089.1:8372-14182 GCF_040656655.1 Micromonospora sp. NPDC049799 | reverse complement strand
GTCGACCTGGGTGAAGTCCCAGGAGTGCGGTGGGCGGGCGAGCAGCATGGCAGGCGGGTCCGGCAGCGGTCGCGGCGACCCCGTCCGCCGGGCTCACCGCCGTGGCCTGCGCCGACGGCCCGTCCGGGCAGCGGGTCACCGAGCTGGTGCGCGGCCGGGCCGGTCTGCTCCCCCGCGACGCGACCGTCCGGGTCCGGACCGGTCCCCTCTGCGCCGGGGACTGGCACTACACCGTGCTCGACGTGACCGGGTACGAACAGCTGCACGTGGTGACCGAGGGCCCGTCCCGGTCACCGCGTCTGGTGACCGCCGGCACCGACGTCTGCACCGTCGAGGTCCGCGCCGCCGGGCCGCCCGCCATCCGGACCCTGGCCTGCGACGGCGACCCGGCCGCCGGCCCGGGTGCGTAGGCTGACGGCATGCCCGGAACGCCGCCGACCCGCTTCGTCTACCTCGGGCCCGAGGGCACCTTCGCGGAGCAGGCGCTGCACCGCGTGCCCGCCGCCGAGCGGGGCACCCGTACGCCCGCCCGCAGCGTCGGCGAGGCGCTGGAGAGCGTACGGGCCGGTGAGGCCGACGCGGCCCTGGTGCCGATGGAGAACTCGATCGGCGGCGCGGTCGGGGTGACCCTGGACGAGCTGGCCGAGGGGGAGCCGCTGGTGATCACCCGTGAGGTGATCCTGCCGGTGGAGTTCGTGCTCGCGGCCCGGCCCGGCACGACGCCCGAGGGGATCCGCTCGGTCGCCGCGCACCCGCAGGCGTCCACCCAGTGCCGGAACTGGCTGCGCGCGCACCTGCCGGACGCGGTGGTGGTCGACGTGCTCTCCAACGGCGCCGCCGCGGCCGGTGCCGCCGCCGGGGAGTACGACGCCGCGATCTGCGCCCCCATCGGGGCGAGCCGGCACCGGCTGGAGCTGCTCGCCGACAAGATCGCCGACCATCCGGACGCGGTGACCCGATTCGCGCTGGTGTCCCGCCCCGGCCCGCCCCCGCCGCCGACCGGCGACGACGTGACCTCGCTCGCCGTCTACATCGCCCACGACCGGGTGGGTGCGCTGCTGTCGGTGCTGATGGAGTTGGCCGTCCGGGGCGTCAACCTCACGCGCATCGAGTCCCGACCGACCGGCGAGGCGCTCGGCCGGTACGTCTTCTTCCTCGACTGCAGCGGCCACGTCGCCGACGTACGCCTGGGCGAGGCGTTGCAGGGCCTGCGACGTGTCTGCGCCGACGTGCGATTCCTCGGGTCGTACCCCCGGCACCGCTGGATTCCGGCGACGGGTGACCGACCGGTCCCCGCCCCGGCGGGCCTGTCGGACGCCGACTACGCCGACGCCTCCGCCTGGCTGGCCCGCCTCCGCTCCGGCGACCTCACCTGAGGAGCAGGTGTCCCGCCGTGCGGCGGGACACCTGCCGGGGCGTCAGCTGAGAAGGCCGCCCAGGAGGCCGCCCTGCTGCTCCTGCTGGCCGCTGCCCATGATCGGGGGCTCCTCGGAGGGCTGGACGACCACGAAGCCCTGACCGGCGAAGCTCATCGTGAACTGCTCACCGGTACGCCGGCCGAGCAGCGTGCCGAGGCCGAGCTGCTCGGCACGGTGGTAGCCGGTCTGGAGGTTGGCCGACCAGCAGACCGCAGCCTGCGGATCGACGTAGGTGGGTGCGTCGACGTTGAGGACCACCGGGGTGCCCTTGGTGGTGATGGCGATCCGGCCGTGGCCGCTGAAGACGCAGTTGAACAGCCCGGACGACGAGGCCATGCCGGCACCGCCGACCATGCGGATGTCGTACTGGAGGGTGGAGTCGAAGGCGAGCACGCTGGAGCCGTTGATGGAGAGGGCGTCGCCCGGCTCCAGGTCGATGATGTGCACGTCCTTGGCGAAGTCGGCGAGGAAGACGTCGCCGCGCCCGGACACCTTCATCAGGGGTACGCCCTCGCCGGTGAGCTTCTGCTTGAGGAACTTGCCCAGCCCGCCGGAACCGAGCGCCTGGAACTGCACCTGCCCCTGGTAGGCCACCATCGAGCCGACCCGGGCCATCGCCTCGCCGTTGAGTTCGATCTTCAGCATCTTGGAGTTCTGCAGCCGCATGCCGGGCTGCGCGGACTCCTTCTCCAGGTTGTCGGCGGAGAAGAGTTCGCTGCGCATGGAAGTGCCTCCTGAAGTCGCCGGTGCCTCTCCGGCGACGGTAGGTCAGGGACGCAAGCAGCGGCCATCGGCTGAGCGGACTCTCAGCCCGGTCCGCGCCGGCTCTCAGGCCCAGCCCAGCTCGTGGAGGCGCTCGTCGTCGATGCCGAAGTGGTGGGCGATCTCGTGCACCACGGTCACCGCGACCTCGTCGATCACGTCGTCGTCGTTGTCGCAGATGCGCAGGATCGGGTTGCGGTAGATGAGGATGCGGTCCGGCAGGACGCCGGAGTAGTCCCAGCCCCGGTCGGTGAGGGCGTGGCCCTCGTACAGGCCCAGCAGGTCCTCGCCCGGGGGTGGGTCGTCCTCGACGAGGATCACCACGTTGCTCATCAGGGCGAGCAGTTCCTCCGGTACCTCGTCGAGCGCCTCACCCACGAGGTCCTCGAACCGCTCCCGGCTCATCTCCACGGCCACCGCCCCATTGTCCCCGTCCCGCCGTTCCGCGTGGCCGGCGGCCGGGCGCGCGGAACGGCGGGGGACGGGTGTCAGGAGACGAGGCGGGCGTTCAGGGTGATCTCGGCGCCGGGAGAGAGCAGGCGGGAGATCGGACAGTTCTGCTTCGCGGCCTCGGCCAGCTTGGCGAACTCGGCCTCGTCGATGCCGGGCACCGCGCCGACGGTGTCCAGCTCGATGCGGGTCACGGTCATGCCGGCGTCGGTCTTGTCCAGGTGCACCTTGGCGGTCGTCTCCACCGAGGTGGGGGTCGAACCGGCGTCGGCGAGCGCCTTGGAGAACGCCATCGAGAAGCAGCCGGCGTGCGCGGCCCCGATCAGCTCCTCCGGGTTCGTGCCCTCACCTTCCTCGAAGCGCGACTTGAAGGAGTAGTTCCCCTCCAGGCCGCCCTTGCCGGTGCGGACCGTGCCGGACCCCTCGGTGAGGTTGCCCTGCCAACGTGCGGAAGCGGTACGAATAGGCATGGCGATGACGCTAGTCGAAAGAAAACCGCCGGGCGACCGACCGCGTGGCCGCCGGCTTGCGCGATTCGACCCATCGGGTGCCGGCTGTGCCATGATTCGGCGTGGGTCCGCCGACGCGGAAGGGTGACCGATGTCGCACGAGATCTCCATCCCCCGGCAGGACGACCGGTCCGACGGCACCGCCGTCGTGGAGTGGGGCGGCGCCGACCGGAAACCCCGGGGCCGGTTCGGGCGGTCCCTCGCCGGGGTCGCCCGGGACCGCCGGCTGCCGGTCGTGCTGGCCGGTCTGGGAGCGGCGGCCGCGCTGGCCTCCCTGGTCGGCGAGTGGCTGGTGCTGACCCTGCCGAACTCGGGCCCGAACGGGGAGCTGATCCGGGTGCCCGAGGGGGTCTCGGAGATGGGTGGCTTCGGCACCGGATACCTCGTCGGACTGCTGGTGTTGAGCTGCGCGGTGGCGCTCGCGCTCCGCGGCACCCCGCCCGTACGACCGAATGCCCGGATCGTCGGTCTCGCCCTGGCGGTGGCCCTCCTGGCCCTGCTCGCCGCGGCCGCCACGCACCTGGGTGACACCGACCGCCGCGCCCTGTACTACGGCGAGCAGGAGGGGTTCGCGATCGAGTACGGGCGAGGGCTGGTGACCGCCTTCGTCGCCTGCGTCCTCCTCGGCGCCGCGCTCTGGCCGACACCGTCGGACGCTCCGGTCGCGGCGGCGGGCACCACCGCGTCCCCCCGTCGACGCCGCTGGAGTGCCGACGACCCGGAGGCCGAGCTGCCCGCCCCGGCCGACCTGACCGTCGCGCCCACGATCCCCTTCGCCCGGCCGGAATCTCCCTCCTGACCTGCGCCGCCGGCCCTGACCGCCGGGCCACCGGAGGTGCCCCGGGCGTTGGTATCCGATTCGCCTGGAAGCCATGGCTGCGACCGGTTCCACGAGGTACGGTTGCTGCCCGCCGTCACTCCGGGTCCGAGCACCGGAACGGCTGGTTGCGACGGCGGCGGGCGAAGGAGGAACCATGACCCGCCCGGGCCTGCCCAAGCTGATCGCCACCGACCTCGACGGGACGCTCGTGCGCAGCGACGAGACGGTCTCCGCGTACACGCACGAGGTGCTCGACCGGGTGCGGGCCGCCGGGATCCCGGTGGTCGGCGCCACCGGCCGTGGTCCCCGGCTCACCGAGTTGACCCGCAACGACATCCGCGCCGCCGACTTCCTGGTGATGGCCGGTGGCGGCCGGGTTGTCGACCAGAGCGACCCCACGGGACCGGTGGTCCTGCGCGACGAGCGTCTCCGCGGCGAGGTACTGGCCGCCCTGCTGGCCGACCTGGAGGCCGCGGCCGGGCCGCTGACCGTGATGGTCGAGGCGTCCGACGAGCACGACGCGCCGCTCTGGGGCGACTACCACCCGAGCTGGCCCTACCAGGACCGGTTCGAGGCGCGCAGTCGTGCCGAGTGCCTCTCCTGTGACGTGATCAAGGCGTTCGCGCGGACCGCCGACCACCACGTGGACGAGCTGCTGGACGTCGCGCGGCAGATCATCCCGTCCGACGTGGCCACGCTGACCCAGGCCGGGCTCGGCTTCATCGAGATCTGCCCACCGGGGGTCGACAAGGCGACCGGGTTGAGCGTGGTGGCGCAGAGCCTCGGCGTCGACCCCGCCGAGGTGCTGGTCTTCGGTGACATGCCCAACGACCTGCCGATGTTCTCCTGGGCCGGCTGGTCGCGGGTGGCGGTCTCCAACGCCCACCCGACGGTCCGTGCCGCCGCCGACGAGGTCACCCTGCGCAACGACGACGACGGTGTGGCGGTGTACCTGGATCGGCTACTGTCGCGCTGATGGGAGAGCGACCCCGGCTGATCGCCACGGACATCGACGGCACCCTGCTCCGGGACGACCGGACGCTCAGTCCGCGTACCGCCGCCGTGCTCGCGCGGCTCACCGCGCGCGGCACGCCGGTCGTCCTCGTCACCGGCCGCCCCATCCGTTGGCTCAAGTTGGTGTACGAGCAGCTGGCGGAACCGCTGCCGGCGGTCTGCGCGAACGGGGCGGTCGTCTACGACCCGGTGGACGACGAGGTCCTGCGCGCCGATCCGCTCGCCCCGGCGCTGCTGGCGGAGGTGGCCCGGCGGCTGCGGGCGGAGGTGCCCGAGATCAGCTTCGCGGTGGAGATCGTGGACAGCCGGGAGATGCGGCACGAGGCGCACTACCCGCTGCGGTGGGACGCCGACCACGCCGCGATCCGGGCCGTGGAGACACCGGAGGAGCTGCTGGCCGCCCCGGCGGTGAAGCTGCTGGCCCGGGCCGGCGAGCAGGACCCGGACGCCTTCGTCGCGCTGGTCGCCGGGGCGGTGGCCGGGCTCGCCGAGGCGACCCACTCGTCGTACTCGGGGCTCGTCGAGATCTCGGGTGCGGGGGTGACCAAGGCGGCCGGGCTGGCCTGGTACTGCGCCCGGCACGGCATCGACGCCGCCGACGTGCTGGCCTTCGGGGACATGCCCAACGACCTGCCGATGCTCACCTGGGCCGGCCGGGCGGTCGCGGTGGCCAACGCGCACCCCGCCGTCCTGGAGATCGCCGACGAGGTGACGGCGGCCAACACGTCCGACGGCGTGGCCGCCTACCTGGAGAAGGTTTTCGGGGTGGGGTGAGCGGCCGGCCGGCCCGCGGGCGGCCCGGCGCCCACCGTCACACGGACAGGCCCGTGCGGTGTA
>NZ_JBFAMU010000089.1:0-8362 GCF_040656655.1 Micromonospora sp. NPDC049799 | reverse complement strand
GCGGGCCGCGGGGCCCCCAACCCGCCGGGGGGGGGCGGCCGCCTGCGGTTTATTGTTGGGGGGGGGGGTGGGGCGGGCCGCCGGCCGCGCGGCCGGCCGGCCGCCGACGGTCACAGGTACTGGCCGGTGCTGTGTCCCTCGCCGCCCTGCGGCTGGCCCATGCCGGGCATGCCCGGCATCACCCCGCCGGGACCGCTGGGCAGCGCCTGCCGGCCGGAGCGCATCTGCTCCAGTTGCACCCGGGCAGCCATCTGCTGTGCCACCAGGGCCGCCTGGATGCCGTGGAACAGGCCCTCCAGCCAGCCGACGAGCTGGGCGTGCGCGATGCGCAGTTCGCCTTCGCTGGGCGCCTTCTCCTCGGTGAAGGGCAGCGAGATGCGTTCCAGCTCCTCCCGCAGCTCGGGGGCGAGCCCCTCCTTCAGCTCCACGATCGAGCGCTCGTGGATCTCCCGCATCCGGTGCCGGCTGGCGTCGTCCAGCGGCGCGGCCTTGACCTCCTCCAGCAGCTGCTTGATCATGCTGCCGATCCGCATCACCTTGGCCGGCTGCTCGACCAGTCGGGTCGGGTCCTCGCCGCCGCCCTCGCCGGCCTGCACGGTGCCGACCGGTTGGCCGTCCGGGCCGATCACCACGACCGTGCCCGAGTGTCCGGTGCCGTTCTGCTCCGGCTCGTCGTTCTCTCCCGCGGAGTGCGTCTGGGTCATGGCACCCATCTTTACCCAGCCGAGCCCGCCCGTGCGCCTCGGGACCGACTCCCGGCGGGCATCCGCGGCGTGAGCCGCGCTACGGTCGCGCCATGTCCGCCGACCCACGCGCCGTGCTGAGCCGTCCCACCCCGGCGCCGGACGCGACCGTCGCCTACGGCGACCATCCGGACCAGGTGGCCGACCTGCGCCGTCCGGCCGGTTCCGGTCCGGCCCGGCCGCTCGTCGTGGTGGTGCACGGAGGCTTCTGGCGGGCGGAGTACGACCGCCGGCACACCGGACCCCTGGCCACCGCCCTGGCCGCGCTCGGGCACCCGGTGGCCCAACTGGAGTACCGCCGGACCGGCCAGCCCGGCGGCGGTTGGCCCGGCACGTTCACGGACGTCCTGACCGGCGTGACGGAGCTGCCCCGGCTCGCGGCGGAGGCGCTGCCCGGGCGGGTGGCTCCCGGTCCGCCGGTCCTGGTCGGGCACTCCGCGGGCGGCCACCTCGCCCTGTACGTGGCGGCGACCGCGCCGGCCGCGGTGGCCGGCGTCCTGGCCCTGGCTCCGGTGTCGGACCTGGCCGAGGCGTACCGGCTGGATCTGGATTCCGGCGCGGTGGCCGCGCTCCTCGGTGGCGGCCCGGACGACGTGCCCGAGCGGTACGCGGCCGCCGATCCACGGATGCTGGTGCCGCTTCGGCAACGCACAGTAGTCGTCCACGGGACGCTGGACCGGCAGGTGCCGGTCGCCATGAGTCGCGATCTTGTCGCCGCCGGACAGGCGGCCGGTGCCGAAGTCGCGCTCGTTGAGCTGCCGTTTTGCGAGCATTTCGGGCTCATCGACCCGGAGTCGGAGGCGTGGCCGCACGTTGCCACTGGGTTGCGGAATCTACTTAAAGATCACTAGGGATTGACGGAGCGTCGTCAACCAGGTAGAACGCCGGAGGGGCGCTGACCGCCCAGCAACGCTTCCGGGGGAAGGAACTCGGTGTCGCAGATGAACCGCAGGCGAGCACTCAAGCTGCTGGCCGCGCTCGGTACGACCGGACTGGTGGCCGCCTGCGGCTCGGACGAGGACCCCGGAGACGCCTCGCTCGGCGACGGACGCCCGATCAAGATCGGCCTCGTCGCGCCGACGTCCGGCGGGTTCAAGGCGATCGGCGACGAGATCGCCAACGGGTTCCAACTCTTCCTGGAACTGCAGGACCGGAGACTGGGTGGGCACCCCGTCGAGCTGCTCACCGCCGACGAGGGCGCGAGCGGAGCGACCGGCAAGGCGGCCGTCGAATCGCTGCTCAAGCAGGGGGTGCTGGCCCTCACCGGTGTGGCCAACCCGGCCGTCATGTTCGACATCCGGGACACCGTCGAGCAGGCCCGGGTGCCACTGATCGGCTCCAACGCGTCGCCGACCAGCCTGCAGAGCGTCGTCTACATCTGGCGTACCTCGTACGTGCTGGACGAGGTGGGCCGGGCCCTCGGGCAGCACATGCGTCGCCAGCTCAAACCGTCGGAACAGGTCGCGATCATCATGCCGGAGACCCCGGCCAGCCAGGACGTGCTGCGCGGCTTCCGGGTGGAGTTCGGCGAGACCGACCGGCGGATCAAGGACGCGGTCGTGTGGACAGACAACCCCGCCAACCCGTCGAAGAGCACGTTCGTGGCGGACATCAGGCGGGCGATCAACCGCACACCGAAGCCGACCGCGATCTTCTGCCACTACGACGGGACGACGGCGGTCGAGTTCATCCGGCAGCTGCGTAACGAGGGCTACCGGGGCAAGGTCTACGCCCCCGGTTTCCTCACCGAGGGCCGGGTGCTGGAGAGCTTCGCCGAGAGCCCGGCGACGGCCCTGGGCATCCAGACCGCGCTGAACTACTCGGCCGACCTCAGCAACACGGCCAACCGGGTCTTCGCCTCCGCGTACCGCAAGAAGCACAACACCACCCCGACCACGTACGCGATGGCGTCGTACGACGCCGCGCAGGTGCTGGACCAGGCGATCCGCCTGGCCGGGGAGAACCCCACCTCGCAGCAGCTCAACCTGGCCCTGGGCAAGATCGGTCAGATCGACAGCCCGCGCGGCACCTGGCAGTTCAACCAGCCACGTACCCCGCAGCAGAAGTGGTACCTCCGCGAGGTCCAGCTCGACGGTCAGGTGCTCTCCAACGTCCTGATCAACGAGCTCGCCACGCTCGGCTGAGCCCCCGTACGACGAAGGGCCGGCCCCGGGTGGGGCCGGCCCTTCTCCGTCGCGTCGGGTCAGTGGCGCAGCTCGGCGATGCAGCACTTCACGCTGCCGCCGCCCTTCTTCAGCTCGCCCAGCTCCACCGGCACGGGGTGGTAGCCGGCGGCCTTGAGCTTGCCCGCGAGCCGCGTCGCCTCGCTGTTGAGCACGACGTTGAGGCCGTCGCTGACCAGGTTCAGGCCGAAGGCGAGAGCATCCTCGTCGTCGGCGATCACCGCGTCCGGGAAGAGCTGCGTCAGGACCCTCTGGCTGGCCGCCGAGAAGGCGCCCGGGTAGTAGACGACGTTCTCGTCGTCGATCGAGGCGAGCGCGACGTCCAGGTGGTAGAAGCGCGGGTCGACCAGGCGCAGCGACACCACGGGCCGGCCGAGCGCCTCCTGAGCCTCGGCGTGCGCCGGCAGCTCGGTGCGGAAGCCGTGGCCCGCGAGGACCAGGCCGCCGTGGGCTTCCGGCAGGTACGCGAAGTCACCCTCGCCCTCGTTGGTCTCGCTCGGCGCGATGAACCGCCAGCCCTGCGACTCGTAGAAGGCCCGGTGCGCGGCGGCCTCGGCGGCCCGCTGCTCGTGCTTGAACTGCGCGCCGTACACGGTGCCGTCGACGACGAACGCGCCGTTGGCCGCGAAGACCATGTCCGGCAGGCCCCGCTCCGGGGTCAGCAGGTGCACGTCGTGACCGAGGCCGGCCAGGGTCACCCGCAGACGGTCCCACTGCTTGACCGCCAACTCCGCGTCGACCGCGGTGGTGACGTCCATCCACGGGTTGATCGCGTACTCGACCGCGAAGTGCTCAGGCGAGCACATGAGATATGTCCGCTTTCGCGAGACTCGCTGCTGGTTCACGGTGACTAAGGGTAGGTACCGTAGAACTTTGGTAACAGCCAGAACCGTTGCTTCCCAGAGGCGGAACGTTGCAGATAGATGCCGTAGACCAGCGGATCATTGCGTTGCTCGTCGCCGACGCCCGTGCCTCGTACGCGGACATCGGACAGCGGGTGTCGCTCTCCGCACCGGCGGTCAAACGACGGGTCGACCGGCTGCGCTCCGCCGGGGTCATCAAGGGATTCACGGCCGTCGTGGACCCGGCCGCCGTCGGCTGGACCACCGAGGCGTTCGTCGAGCTGTTCTGCGCCGGCCGGACCACCCCCGTGCAGATCGGCGTGGCCGTCCGCCGGCACCCCGAGGTGGTCGGGGCGTACACGGTCTCCGGCGAGGCCGACGCCCTCGTGCACCTGCGGGCCGCCGACATCGCACACCTGGAGGCGGCGTTGGAGCGGCTGCGTGCCGAGTCCTTCGTCACCTCGACCCGTAGCACGATCGTGCTCTCCCGACTGGTCGAGTCCCCGGGCGTCGGCCCGTCCACCGGCTGACCCGAACACCTGCCGGGAGGACCGGCTGCCGGTCGGTCGGATTCTCCGGAACCCAGCGGGGGTCCGCCGCGTCCGATCGACCATGAAACGGGGCATGCTCACCGGCGGGGCGCTGCTGACCCTCGCCCTGCTCTCCGGAAGCGCGACCACCTTCCAGGCCGCCGACCGGTCGACCACCGGAGCCGTTCGGGCGTCCGCTGCCGATCCGGCGACGTCCGCCCCCCGACCGGTCTCCTACGAGTCCTGCGCCGAGGCGCTGGCCGACCTCCGGTCGGCGGCCACCGCCTCGGTCGGCCCGTGGGGCTTCGCCGGCGAGGGCACCACGTGGACCGGGAGGGGCCTCGGCGGCCCGATGACGCCGGCCGGGGCGGCCCGCGCGGACCGCGACACCCCCGAGCACTCCACCACCAACATCCAGGAGGTCGGCGTAGACGAACCCGACCTGGTCAAGACCGACGGACGGCGCATCGTCACGGTCACCGGCCACGTCCTGCGGGTGGTCGATCCGGCGACCCGCCGCGTCGTCGGCCGGCTGGACCTGGCCGCCGACCCGGAGAACCGCTGGGGACGCAACGAGCTGCTGCTGCACGGCGACCGGGCGCTGGTGCTCTCCGATGTCCCCACGCCGGTACGGCCGGGTGGCGAGCGACTCGACGGCCCGGGGCTCGGCGGCACCGAGCTGATCCTGGTGGACCTCGCCGGCGCTCCGCGCGTGCTCGGGACGTACCGGATCCAGGGCCACCGGCTGGACGCCCGCCAGACCGGCGGCACCGCGCGCGTGGTGGTCCGGTCCGCCGCCCGCGTCATCTTCCCGCCCTTCGACGGCCGGAAGGACAACCCCGACGCCCGCGCGACCGAGGCGAACCGGGCGGTGGTGGCCACCGCCGGCCTCGACGCCTGGCTGCCGGCGTACGAGTGGACGGCCGGCTCGCAGCGGCACACCGGGCGGATCGGCTGCGACCGGCTGACCCGGACGGAACGGGCCACCGGCTCCGGCGTGCTCACCGTGCTCAGCTTCGACCTGGGCGGCGGCCGGCTCGGTGACGGCGACCCGGTCAGCGTCGCCACCCACGCGGACGCCGTCTACGCCACCGGGGACAGCCTCTACCTGGCCGGCGCGCGGGAGATGGGTGACCGGCCGGACCCGCGACGCTGGATCCGCCCCAGCGGCAAGCTGGCCACCGACATCCACCGGTTCGACACGAGCGCACCGGGCCGCCCCCGGTACGCCGCCGCCGGCTCCGTACCGGGTTGGCTGGTCAACCGGTACGCGCTGTCGGAGTGGCAGGGTCACCTGCGGGTGGCGACCACCACCGAGGCCGGCGGACGCACCTCCGAGTCCGGGGTTCACGTGCTGCGACAGCAGGGGGCCACACTCGTCCCGGTCGGCACGGTCACCGGCCTCGGCCGGGGAGAACGGATCTACTCGGTGCGCTACCTCGGCGCCACCGCACACGTGGTGACGTTCCGGCGCACCGACCCGCTCTACACCCTCGACCTGACCGATCCGGCCGCGCCGCGGGTCACCGGAGAGCTGAAGATCACCGGCTACTCGTCCTACCTGCACCCGGTGGCCGACGGGCGGCTGCTCGGTGTGGGCCAGGAGGCGGACACCAGCGGGCGGGTGCGGGGCGTACAGGTCTCCCTCTTCGACGTGCGCGACCCGACCCGACCGACCCGGCTGGACCAGTGGCACGACCCCGACGGCGTGTCGGCGGCCGAGTACGACCCGCACGCCTTCCTGCACGACCCGTCGACCGGGCTGGTGGCCGTCCCGGTCGGCGACGGCGTACGCCTGCTGCGGGTGACCCACGACGCTCTCACCGAACACGGCACGGTGTCCCACCCGTCCGTCACCCGGTCGCTGCTGGTCGGCGGCGTGCTGTGGACGGTCTCCGAGACCGGCCTGCGGGCGAGCGACCCGACCACCGCCCGGAGCCTCACCTGGCTCCCCTCGACCTGACCCTCCCTCCCCCGGTGGGTGGGGCCCGGTTTCATTCGGGGTTTCCGGGCTCCACCCACCGTCAGCGGGGCAGGGGTGTCACAGGTACATGCCGGTGCGGTGTTCGCCCTGGTCGCTTTTCGTGGGCTTGTCGCCCTCGCCGAAGAAGCGCTTGCCGCCGAACTCGCCGTGCAGCCGGTCGTCCAGCTCGTCCGCGAGACCGGTCATCACCTGCACGGCGAGCATCAGGTGGGTGGCCTGGAAGTTCCGCCCGAACACCGGGATCGACGCCCACACCGTGTCGTCGGCGCAGTAGAGCCGGCCGATCGGCATCCGGTTGGTCAGCTCGGACAGCTTGACGTACAGCCGCTCGGTCGGCTCCACCTCGGTCAGGATCGGGGAGAACACGTCGACCAGGGGCGGGTTGTCCCGCACCCGTACGAAGACCATGGCCGAGCCGGCGCGGATGGTGATGTCGCCGTCCGAGTCGACCTGGAGGCGGTCCTCGTCCGACTTGAGCATCGTCGAGACGACCGTGCGGACCCGCTCCGGCAGCCCCAGCACGTCGTCCTCGGCGGGCTGCGCGGCGGCCTTCGCCAGCGCCTCGTCCAGGTCGGCCTCGACGTTCCGGTCCGGGCCGAACTCGCTGCGGGCGGTGCCGAGCGGCCCGCTCTCCAGCGGCTCGCCCTCGGCGTCGTGGATCAGGTAGACCAGGAAGGCCGGGTGCGGGGCGCCGTAGACGTCCCGCAGAGTCCGGGAGAAGAGCGCCGCCAGCTTGGTGGTTTCCTCGGCGCCGCCGTGCAGCCCGAAGTGCTCGCCGGAGCCCTCCAGCACGCCCGGCGGGGACCAGCCCAGCGCGACCATGTCCGCCACCGCGGCCCGGTCCAGGCGGTAGCCCTCCGGGAGGCTCGCGTTGCCCACCGCGCGGGCCGCCACTGCCCGGTCCGCTCCCACGTCGATGCTGATCGAGTAGACGGCGTCACCCGTACCGGAGGCGGTCGGGTCGAGGGTCAGCTCGACGTGGGAACCGCCGGGCAGCGCGGCCAGCCGCTCGGCCAGCGCCCGCGCGAACTCCCGCCACGCCTGCGTCACCTTCTCCCGCAGGTCTGCCGTGGTCGGCTCGTCGAGCAGGATCGACTCGTGGTGCTCCGGCAGGCTGCCGGGCGATTCACCAGCCGGCGCCGAGGGGTGGTCTGCCGTCATGATCGCCTCCGTCCGTCAAGGTCACCCTACCCACGGAACCGGGGTCACGAATCAACGCCGACCGGGATCGGACACCGGCGGCGGACCGGTCAGGCCGGACTCTCGCCGGGACGTTCGGCGCCGAGTTCCACCGGCCAGGTGGCGGCGAGGTCGCGGAGCCGGGCCGCGGCGCCGGCCGGGTCCGCGCCACGACCGACCGCGAGCCCCAGGAGGTACGCGCTGACCGGCGCGCCCGGCCGCAGGACCTGGTGCGCCACGTCCCGGGCCAGGTCGAGCACGGCAGGCACCGGCACCTGCGCGGGGTCGAGCCCCAGCTCGGCGCAGGCCGCCGTGATCCAGTCGTCCATCACCGTCATCGCGCCCACTCCTCCGCCCGGCGTACGTCCTCGTCAGTGTCGCAGTCGAACCACGGCGGCGGGCCGTCCGAGGACCACGGCACCTCGACGACGGTCAGGCCGGCGAGCAGCGCCCGCAGCGGAGCCCCGGCGAGCACCCCACCCCGCTCGGCGGCGAGCCGGTCCAGGGCGGCCCGCAATGCGTCGACCCGCCACACCCCGCACAGGGTCTGCCGCCGCCCGTCAGCGTCGACGAAGCAGACCCCGTCGATCGTCGCGGCGTCACTCCCGCCCGGCGCTGACGCCCGCGTGTCGGCCGGGGTCGCTGCGGCGGGCTGCGGAGCGTCGAGGTGGCCGAGCAGGTGGCCGATCGCATCGCGGGTGAGCAGCGGGAGGTCGGCGGCGAGCACCGCCACCACGGTGGCCGTCGCCGGCAGCAGATCCAGCCCGGCGGCGAGCGCGGCCACCGGTCCGCCGCCGGGGGGTTGCTCCCGGGTGACCAGTACCCCGTCGAGCGCGGCCACTGATCCGCCGTGCGGCTGCCCGCCACCGACCAGCGCCCCGGCCGACGTCCCGGCCGCGGG
>NZ_JBFAMU010000088.1:0-14230 GCF_040656655.1 Micromonospora sp. NPDC049799 | reverse complement strand
GGCCCGGGCCGCCACCGCCGGGTGCGTGGCACCGAAGTCGTCCGCGCCGGCCTGACCGTCGGCGAAGAGGGCGTACGTGAGCACGGGCGCCCCGGTCGCGTCGAAGATGACGCCGGCCTCGTGCCGGGCGTCGCCGAACCAGCCGGCCTTGGTGGCGATCCGGGCACGCTGCGCCGACGACATCTCCCGCCGGATCCCGTCCGTGTACGCGATGGGGGAGCGCAGCAGCCTCAGCACGTACGCGGTCGACGCGGGGGACAGCAGCGTCCCGCTCACCAGCGCCCGCAGCAGGTCGTGGGTCTCGCGAGGCGTGCTGGTGCCGAGGAAGAACCGGTTCGGGTTGGCCACCGGCTGCACCTGCGTGTTGGGGAAGCCCTTGTCCCGCAGGATCTGGTTGAGTTCCGCCGCCGGGCAGACCAGGCCGCAGAGCCGGACGGCGGTGTCGTCGGAGACGGTCAGCAGGGCGGCCAGCGCGTGACCGAGGGTCACCGAGCTGGGGTACGCGCCGTCCAGCCCGAAGATGCCGTCACCGCCGGGCACCACGATCGCCGCGGTGACCTCGACGCGCTGGTCGAGGGTGAGCAGGCCACGGTCCACCTTGTCGAGCACCGCCACGGCGACCGCGACCTTGTTGACGCTGTACGCCTCGATCCGACGGTCGGCCTCGTCGGCCACCGCGACCACCGGCTCACCGGCCGGGTCGGCGACGCTGACGTACGCCTGCCAGTTGCCGCCCGCCCGGGCGGTCTCCCGCTCGTAGGCGGCGGCGACGCGGCCGGCGGCCTGCGCCGGTGTGACCGGGGCCGGTTCGGTGCCCTCGGTCGCGGCGGAGGCGGGGCCGGCGGCGCCGAGCACCGTCCCCGCGGTGGCCACCGTGCCCAGTCCCAGTGCCGTCCTGCGGTTCACCCGGATGGTCAATCGTCTCTCCCGTCGTGGTGGGCCGGATCGCTTCCCGGCCCACCACCCTAGGCGAATCGATCGACGCCGGTGATCCCGCACGACCCGCTCACCGCAGTCGCCGCCGGACCGCGCCGCCGATCGTCGCGGGCAGCGCGCCGACACCGCGCACCACCTGCGCGAGGTCGGGCCGCCAGCCGCCGCGCACCGACTCGCCGGCCGGGTTCGGCGTGAACACGACTCCCTCGTGCGGCTCGACCGGCCGGTTGCTCAGCCCGGCGAGGCGCATCAGGGGTACGACGAGGACGTCGTAGGCGCCGGGCAGGACCGTGAACCCGAACCGCATGACCACGTTGAGCCGGCCCACCGACACCTCCCGCCGGGGTCGGTCCGCGCAGTCCACGATCGCCCGCGCCACCCGCTCCGGCGTGGTGATCGGCAGCGGCGGCCGGCCGATCCGTCCCAGGTAGTTGGCCGCCTGCTGGTAGACGGGCGTGTCCACACTGCCCGGGCTGACGATGCAGACGTTGACGCCGGGCGTCTCCCGGGCCTCCTGCTGCAACGCCCGCGCCAGCCCCTGCAGGCCCCACTTGCTGGCCACGTACCCGCTCATGAAGGGCGCGGTGATGTGCCCCAGCACCGATCCGGTGAGGATCAGGGTCCCGCCGCCGTTCGCGCGGAAGTGCCGCAACGCCACCCGGGCCACCGCCGCGGCGGCGAGCAGGTCGGTGCGGACCACCTGCTCGAAGACCCGCTCGGGGGTCTCGTCGAAGCGCCCGTACGCCATCACCGCGGCCGTGTGCACCCACACGTCCACGCCGCCGAACCGTTCGACCGCGGCGTCGGCCAGCGCCGCCACGGCGCCGTCGGTCGTAACGTCCGTCGGTACGTCCAGCACCTCCGCGCCGGCCTTTTCGCACTCCGCGCGGACGTCGGCGAGGGTGTCGGGAGAGCGGGCCGCGAGGACCAGACGGTCCCCGCGCTCCGCGAACTCCCGGGCCGCCGCCCGGCCGATCCCGCTGGTCGCGCCGGTGACGACCACCGTACGGCTCACGGCTCGAGCACGACCTTGACGCACCCGTCCTGCTTCTTCTGGAACATCTCGTACGCCTCCGGCGCCCGCTGCAACGGCACCCGGTGGGTCCGCAGGTCCTCCACGCCCAGCGGGTCGTCGTCGCCGGAGAGCAGCGGGAGGATCTCGTCGGTCCAGCGGCGCACGTGGCACTGGCCCATTCGCAGCTGGATGCCCCGGTCGAACATCTCCATCAGCGGCATCGGGTCGACCTCACCGCCGTACACGCCGGAGATCGAGACCGTGCCGCCGCGCCGGACGGCCTTCAGGGCGGCCTTGAGCACGACGAGCCGGTCCACGCCGACCTTGTCCGTCATCGTCTGGGCGAGCTTGTCCGGCAGCAGGCCGGCGGCGGTCTGGGCGAGCTTGCCGGTGGTGGAGCCGTGCGCCTCCATGCCGACGGCCTCGATCACCGCGTCCGGGCCACGCCCGTCGACCAGGTCGATCAGCGCGCCCGGCACGTCGTCCAGTTCGGTGATGTCGAGCACCTCGATGCCGTGCCGGCGGGCCATCTCCAGCCGCTCCGGCACCAGGTCCAGGCCGATGACCCGACCCGCGCCGAGGTGCCGTCCGATGCGGGCGGTGAGCTGGCCCACCGGCCCGAGGCCGAAGACGGCCAGGGTGCCGCCGGGCGGCGTGTCGGCGTACTTCACGGCCTGCCACGCGGTCGGCAGGATGTCCGACAGGTAGAGCCACCGCTCGTCCGGCCCCGTCTCGGGCACCTTGATCGGGCCGAACTGGGCGTGTGGCACCCGCAGGTACTCCGCCTGACCGCCGGGCACCGACCCGTACAGCGAGGTGTAGCCGAACAGCGCGGCGCCCTTGCCCTCGGAGGTGACCTGGGTGGTCTCGCACTGCGCGTACAGCTGGCGGTCGCACATCCAGCAGGAACCGCAGGAGATGTTGAACGGGACGACCACCCGGTCGCCGGGCTTCAGCCGGGTCACCCCCGGGCCGACCTCCTCGACGATGCCCATGGGCTCGTGGCCGAGCACGTCACCCGGCTTCAGGAACGGCCCGAGCACCTCGTAGAGGTGCAGGTCGGAGCCGCAGATGGCGGTGGAGGTGATCCGGACGATCGCGTCGGTCGGCTCCTCGATCCGGGGGTCGGGCACCTCGTCGACCCGTACGTCCCGCTTGCCCTGCCAGGTCAGTGCCTTCATGCCGGTGTGTCCCCTCGTCGTCGCCGTCCCCCCAGGTGCTACCCGCCCACGAGGACTTGAACCGACCTCCGACCCACGCTCCGGCCTCCCGGTGGCGGCGCCCCCGGTTTGCGGCGCCCGGTCAGGACCCTTCCCTTCAACAGCGCCCTGTCGACCTGCCTCACCGGTGCGGCACGCCGTCGGGTCGTCTCACTCCCGCCCCACGAGGGTGCGGGATGGTCCAACACGTGGGGCAGTTCGACAGCGTCGGACGTCGGGGTGTCGGGGGCGTCGCGGTCCGAGCGGCCCGACCGTCAGGTCGCCGCCCGGGTGGGCGCACCGCCGGCAGGCCGCTGACGGCCGGCGTACCACGACGGGTGCCGTTCCTAGGATCTCCGCTGGCGGCTGCCGGGCGCACGCTTGGCGACCCCGGTGTGCACCGGTCGGTCTCCTATCGAGCTGATGTCGCCAATGGATCGCCGGCTGAGATCGGCCGACAGGCTCGCCGAGCGGGTCGTGCGGCGGTGCGGACGTGTGGCGCGGTGGCGCCAGCGGGGCCCGGGGCGGTGGCGTGGTGGCCTGGTGGCCATGGAGGCCGGCCACCGCCGATGAGCACGTTCCGGCGGCGACGGGCAAGATCCACTCGATGTCAGTGAAGTCGGCCCATCGGAGGCCGCGCGACGCCCCGACTTCACTGAAGCCGAGTGGACCAGGCGCTGCGGACCGATGCGGTCGGTCCCGAGGCGCCGTGATGTCGTCGATGACTCAGCTCGACAGCGCGTGAACCGCATCGGTGGCCCCGGCGGGGATGCGGCGATGCCGCCGCACCGGGTGGGGTGCGGCGGCATCGTCGTGGAGCCGGAACCGGAGCTGAGGCCGGGCCGGGGCCTCAGGAACCGGGGGTGTTGCCCCCGCCGCCCTTGCGGGTGGCGGCCAGGTAGTCCCGGTTGAGCCGCCCGATGGTGTTCAGCGGGATGCCCTTCGGGCACACCACGGTGCACTCACCGGCGTTGGTGCAGCCACCGAAGCCGGCCTCGTCGTGGGCGTCGACCATGCCGATCACTCGGGTGTACCGCTCCGGCTGGCCCTGCGGCAGCAGCGAGAGCTGGGTGACCTTGGCGGCGGTGAACAGCATGCCGGAGCCGTTGGGGCAGGCCGCCACGCAGGCGCCGCAGCCGATGCAGGCCGCCGACTCGAAGGCGGCGTCGGCGTTGGCCTTGGCCACGGGGGTGGAGTGGGCCTCGGGGGCGCTGCCGGTGGGCGCGGTGATGTACCCGCCAGCGGCGATGATCTTGTCGAACGCGTTCCGGTCGACGACCAGGTCCTTGACGACCGGGAAGGCCCGGGCCCGCCAGGGCTCGATGTCGATCGTGTCGCCGTCGGCGAACTGCCGCATGTGCAGCTGGCAGGCGGTGGTGCCACGCTGCGGCCCGTGCGCGTTGCCGTTGATCATGAGGCCGCACATGCCGCAGATGCCCTCACGGCAGTCGTGGTCGAACGCCACCGGCTCCTCGCCGGCGAGGATCAGCCGCTCGTTGAGCACGTCGAGCATCTCCAGGAACGACATGTCCGGTGAGACGTCGTCGACCTTGTAGGTCACCATCCGACCCTTGTCCTCGGGGCCGGACTGGCGCCAGATGCGCAGGGTCAGGTTCACTTGTAGCTCCGCTGCGTGGGGTGGACGTATTCGAAGTTCAGATCTTCCTTGTGCAGCACCGCGGGCTCGCCGGTCGCGGTGAACTCCCAGGCCGCGACGTACGCGAACCGGTCGTCGTCGCGCTGCGCCTCACCGTCGGGCGTCTGGTGCTCGGCCCGGAAGTGGCCGCCGCAGGACTCCTCGCGGTGCAGGGCGTCGACGCACATCAGCTCGGCCAGTTCGAAGAAGTCGGCCACCCGGCCGGCCTTCTCCAGCGACTGGTTGAGTCCCTCGCCGTCGCCCGGCACGCGCACCCGCTGCCAGAACTGCTCGCGCAGCGCCCGGATCTCGTCGATCGCCTTGCGGAGCCCGGCCTCGGAGCGCTCCATGCCGCAGTGCTCCCACATGATCTGGCCCAGCTCGCGGTGGAACGAGTCGACGGTCCGGTCGCCGTTGACCGCCAGCAGCCGCTGGATCCGGTCCTCGACGTCACGCCGCGCCTGGACCACCGCCGGGTTGCTGGCCTCGACCGGCTCGAACGGGCCGGCGGCCAGGTAGTTGGCGATCGTGGTGGGCAGCACGAAGTAGCCGTCGGCGAGGCCCTGCATCAGCGCCGAGGCGCCGAGCCGGTTCGCGCCGTGGTCGGAGAAGTTGGCCTCACCGATCACGAACAGGCCGGGGATGCTCGACTGGAGGTCGTAGTCGACCCACAGGCCGCCCATCGTGTAGTGCACGGCCGGGTAGATCCGCATCGGGACCTCGTACGGGTCCTCGCCGGTGATCCGCTCGTACATCTCGAAGAGGTTGCCGTACTTCGCCTCGATGGCCTTGCGGCCGAGGCGATCGATGGCGTCGGCGAAGTCCAGGTAGACGCCGAGCTTGCTCGGCCCGACGCCGCGGCCCTCGTCGCACACGTTCTTGGCGGCCCGGGAGGCGATGTCCCGGGGCACCAGGTTGCCGAACGACGGGTAGATCCGCTCCAGGTAGTAGTCGCGTTCGTCCTCCGGGATGTCCCGCGGCGCGCGGTCGTCGTCCTTGGCCTTGGGCACCCACACCCGGCCGTCGTTGCGCAGCGACTCGCTCATCAGGGTCAGCTTCGACTGGTGGTCGCCGGAGACCGGGATGCACGTGGGGTGGATCTGCGTGTAGCAGGGGTTGGCGAAGTACGCGCCCTTGCGGTGTGCCCGCCAGGTGGCGGTGACGTTGCAGCCCTTGGCGTTGGTGGAGAGGTAGAAGACGTTGCCGTAGCCGCCGGAGGCGAGCACGACGGCGTCCGCGAACTCGGTGGTGATCTCGCCGGTGACCAGGTCCCGGACGACGATGCCCCGGGCCTTGCCGTCGACGACGACCAGCTCCAGCATCTCGTGCCGGGCGTTCATCTCCACGTTGCCCAGGCCGATCTGCCGCTCCAGCGCCTGGTACGCGCCGAGCAGCAGCTGCTGGCCCGTCTGGCCCCGGGCGTAGAAGGTGCGCTGCACCTGCGCGCCACCGAAGGAGCGGGTGTCCAGCAGGCCGCCGTACTCGCGGGCGAACGGGACGCCCTGCGCCACGCACTGGTCGATGATGTTGACCGAGACTTCGGCCAGCCGGTGCACGTTCGACTCCCGCGAGCGGAAGTCGCCGCCCTTGACGGTGTCGTAGAACAGCCGGTGCACGGAGTCACCGTCGTTGCGGTAGTTCTTGGCGGCGTTGATGCCACCCTGCGCGGCGATGGAGTGCGCCCGCCGCGGGCTGTCCTGGTAGCAGTAGGACTTGACCCGGTAGCCCTGCTCGGCGAGGGTCGCGGCGGCCGAGCCGCCGGCCAGGCCGGTGCCGACCACGATCACGGTCATCTTGCGGCGGTTGGCCGGGTTGACCAGCTTGGCCTCGAAGCGGCGGGTCTCCCAGCGCTTCTCGACCGGGCCCTCGGGAGCCTTCGTGTCGGCGATCGGGTCGCCCTCGGTGAAGAGATCCATGGTCAGGACACCAATCCGGTGAGTACGGCGAACGGGACCACCAGGTAGCCGGCGCACAGCGCGACGGAGAAGACCAGCGCGACGTTCTTCGCCCGCCGCTCGCCGCGCGGGGTCTGCTGGCCGAGGCTGCGCACCGCGCTGAAGATGCCGTGGCGCAGGTGGAACCCGATGGAGACGATCGCCAGGGTGTAGAAGAGCGTGACGTACCACCGCTCCGGCGCGAAGTCGGCGACGACGTTGGCGTACGGGCGGGTGGGGTCGCCGACCGGGTTCAGCGTGCCGGTGGTCAGGTCCAGGATGTGGTAGATCACGAAGAGCAGGATGATCACACCACCCCAGCGCATCGTGCGGGCCGCGTAGCTGCCCTGGACCTTCTTGCGGTGCGCGTACTGCACGGGCCGCGCGGCGCGGGCGCGCAGGGCGAGGGTGGTGGCGGCCCAGATGTGGCCGACCACGGCCACCACGAGGCCGATCCGCAGCATCCACAGGGCCCACACGCCCGGCAGCAGTGGGGCGCCCAACTCGCGCAGCCACTCCGCGTAGTGGTTGAAGGACGTCGCGCCCGTGAAGACCTTGAGGTTTCCGAGCATGTGCGCGATGAGGAACAGCACCAGCATGATGCCCGTCACCGCCATGACGGCCTTCAGGCCGACGCTGGAACGGATGGGCGACCGAGTTCTCGTGATTACCACCCGATCGACGCTAGGAGCGATTTGATCAGTCGTCCAATGCATCGACCTCGCAGTCTTGATAGCCGTAGGCTATGTAGATGCAGCTCCATCAGCTCCGGTACTTCGTGGCGGTCGCAGAAGTACGACATTTCACCCAGGCGGCCGACCTGGTCGGCATCACCCAGCCCTCGTTGAGTAAGCAAATTCACGCCCTGGAGACCGACCTGGGGGCACCTCTCTTCGAGCGGGTAAGGGGCAACATCACGCTCACCGCGGCCGGGGAGGTGCTGCTTCCGCTGGCCAAGCGGATCCTCGCCGACGTCGACACGGCGACCCGCGAGGTGCAGGAGCTGGTGGGCCTGCGGCGCGGACGCGTACGCCTCGGCGCGACCCCCAGCCTGGCCACCTCCCTGGCGCCGCCGGTGCTGCGCCGCTTCCGCGACGCCCACCCCACCGTCGACCTGAGGGTCACCGAGGGCGGCTCCCAGGACCTGGTCCGCGACCTGCTCCGCGGCGATCTGGACCTCGCGCTCATCATCATGCCGGCGCAGGGCACCGACCCCGGGCTGCGCGCCGACCCGATCCTGGCCGAGAGCCTGGTCGTCGCCTCGGTGGACGAGCTGCCGGCCGCGACCGGGGCCGGGGAGCTGCGCATCACCGACCTGCGTGACCAGCCGATGGTGATGTTCCGCGAGGGCTACGACCTGCGCGACGCCACCCTCCAGGCGTGCCGGGCCGCCGGCTTCGAGCCGACCGTGGCGGTGGACGGCGGCGAGATGGACGCGGTGCTCAGCTTCGTCGAGGCCGGCCTGGGCGTGGCGGTCGTGCCGGGCATCGTCGTCGCCCGCCGGCCGGGCGTCCGGGTCACCCGGCTCGCCCCACCCGGCGTACGCCGGACGATCGCGGTGGCCCGCCGCCGTGACGTGGTGCCCACCCACGCCGGACGGGAGCTGCGCCGGATACTGCTCGACTACGTCCACGGCGCGACGGCCGACGGCGAGCTGCCCCCCGGTGTGGAGCCGCTGACCTGACCCGTGACGGGAACGGTCAGCGGCCCTCGGCGTCGTCCATGGCACGGTAGATGCGCTGCTCGGAGACCGGGTACGGGGTGCCCAGCGCCTGCGCGAACACGTTGACCCGCAGCTCCTCGATCATCCAGCGGATCTGCCGTACCGCCGCCGACTGCCGCCTGGACGGCGGCAGCGCGGCGAGTAGGTCGGCGTACTCCTTCTGCACCACCGCGATCCGGTCCTGCTGAGACTTGTCCCGCCCCGGGTCGCCGCCCAGCCGGTCCAGCCGCCGCTCGATGGCGGTGAGGTAGCGCAGCAGGTCGGGCAGGCGCGCGTACCCGGTCTCGGTGACGAACCCCTTGTACACGAGGCCGTTGAGCTGGGCCCGGATGTCCGCGAGGGCGGCCACCACGGCCAGGTTCCGGGTCGCGCCCAGGCGCTGCTCCACGGCGTACGCGGCGGCGAGCACCCGACGCACCCGGTCCATCACCTCGACGACGGTGTCGACCAGGTCGGCCCGGACCTTCTCGCGCAGCGCGGCGAAGCCCTCGGCGTCCCAGGCCGGGCCGCCCGTGTCGGCGATGAGCTTGTCGATCGCGGCACCGGCGGCGTCGGAGATCAGCTCCTGCACGCCGCCGTGCGGGTTGCGGCTCAGCGCCAGCTTCGCCTCGTTGCTCAGGCGGCCCTGGAGGAACTTCGCCGGGGACGGCACGGTCAGCCGCAGCAGCCGCCGGGTACCGGCCCAGTGGGCGGCCTCCTGCTCGGCCGCGGAGTCGAACACCTTCACGCCCACGGTGGTGCCCTCGTCCACCAGCGCCGGGTACGCGGTCACCGCGTACCCGGCTCGGACCTGCTCGATGGTGCGGGGAAGATCGTCGATGCTCCACTCGCGGAGGCCCGTCCGGGCGACGTCCGGCGCGGCGGCGGCGACGACCTGGCGTACCTCCGCCTTGAGCCGGCGTTGCAGGGCCGGGAGGTCCTTGCCCTCGGCGACCGGCTTGTTCTCCTCGTCGAGGACCCGGAAGCTGACCCGCAGGTGCGCGGGGAGCTTCTCGGTGTCCCAGGCGTCGCGGGGCACCGTGACGCCGGTCATCCGGCGCAGCTGCCGGGTCAGGGCGTCCAGCAGCGGCTCCTCACCGGCCGGCATGGCGGCGAGCGCCGCGCGGGCGTAGTCGGGCACCGGGACGAAGTTGCGCCGGATCGCCTTGGGCAGCGACCGGATCAGCGCGATGACCAACTCCTCGCGCAGGCCGGGCACCTGCCAGTCGAAGCTCTCCGCGGGAACCTGGTTCAGCAGCGGCAGCGGGATGTCCACGGTCACGCCGTCGGTCGCGGTGCCGGGCTCGAAGCGGTACGTCAGCGGCAGCGTCACCCCGTCGGCGCTCCACTCGTCGGGGTAGTCGGCCTCGTCCACCCCGCCCCGGCCGGCGTTGACCAGCAGGTCGCGGGTGAAGGTGAGCAGGTCCGGCTGCTCTCGGCGGGTCTTCTTCCACCAGGTGTCGAAGTGCCGCCCGGAGACCACGTCGGCGGGGATCCGCTCGTCGTAGAACTGGAAGATCGTCTCGTCGTCGACCAGGATGTCGCGCCGCCGGGCCCGGCTCTCCAGCTCCTCGATCTCGCCGAGCAGCCGCTTGTTGTCCGTCCAGAACCGGTGGTGCGTGGACCAGTCGCCCTCGACCAGGGCGTGCCGGATGAACAGCTCCCGGCTCAGCGCGGGGTCGATGCGCCCGAAGTTCACCTTGCGGGAGGTGACGATCGGGATGCCGTACAGGGTGACCTTCTCGTAGGCGAGCACCGCCGCCTGCTTCTTCTCCCAGTGCGGCTCGCTGTAGCTGCGCTTGACCAGGTGCTGCGCCAGGGGCTCGACCCACTCCGGCTCGACGCGCCCGTTCACCCGCCCCCACAGCCGGGACGTCTCCACCAGCTCGGCGGCCATCACCCAGCGCGGCGGCTTCCGGAACAGCGCCGATCCGGGGAACAGCGCGAACTTCGCGCCGCGCGCGCCCAGGTACTCGTGCTTCTGCGCGTCCTTGAGCCCGACGTGCGACAGCAGGCCGGCCAGCAGCGACTGGTGCACCTTCGGGGTGTCGATCTCCTCCGGCAGGTCCGCGCCACGGCCGCGCCGGCCGCCGTCGGGCGCGGCCTCCGTTGCGCCGCCCCGGCCGCGCCGCCCGTCGCCCCCCTCGGGTGTACGCAGGACCTGGCGCAGCTGGCTGACGATGTCCTGCCACTCGCGGACCCGCAGGTAGTTCAGGTACTCCGCCCTGCACATCCGCCGGAAGGCGCTGGAGGACAGCTCGCGCTGCTGCTCGCGCAGGTACCGCCACAGGTTGAGCAGCGCGACGAAGTCCGACTCGGGGTCGGCGAACCGGGCGTGCGCCTGGTCCGCCTGGGCCTGCTTCTCCGCCGGCCGCTCGCGGGGGTCCTGGATGGACAGCGCGGCGGCGATCACCATCACCTCGGTGGCGCAGCCGTTGCGCTCGCCCTCCAGCACCATCCGGGCCAGTCGCGGGTCGACCGGCAGCTGGGCCAGCCGCCGTCCCAGTGCGGTGAGCCGCTTCGCCGGGTCGGTCTCGGCCGGGTCGATCGCGCCCAGCTCGTGCAGCAGGTTGACGCCGTCGGCGACGTTGCGCCGGTCCGGCGGGTCGATGAACGGGAACGCGGCGATGTCGCCGAGCCCGATGGCGGTCATCTGGAGGATGACCGAGGCGAGGTTGGTGCGCAGGATCTCCGGGTCGGTGAACTCCGGCCGGGAGGCGAAGTCCTGCTCGTCGTAGAGGCGGATGCAGATGCCGTCGGACGTCCGCCCGCAGCGGCCCTTGCGCTGGTTGGCCGACGCCTGGGACACCGCTTCGATGGGCAGCCGCTGCACCTTGAGCCGGTGGGAGTAGCGGGAGATGCGGGCGGTGCCCGGGTCCACCACGTACTTGATGCCGGGCACGGTCAGCGAGGTCTCCGCGACGTTGGTGGCGAGCACCACCCGGCGTCCGGCGTGCGGGGCGAAGACCCGGTGCTGCTCGGCGGAGGACAGCCGGGCGTACAGCGGCAGGATCTCGGTGCCCAGCAGCGACCGCTTGGACTGCGTCAGCTTGCCCAGCGCGTCGGCGGTGTCCCGGATCTCCCGTTCCCCGGAGAGGAAGACCAGGATGTCGCCGGGCCCTTCGGCGGCCAGTTCCTCGACGGCGTCGCCGATGGCCTGGATCTGGTCCCGGACGTTCTCCTCGTCGGAGTCCTCACCCTCGGCCTCGGTGACCTCGACCAGTGGCCGGTAGCGCACCTCCACCGGGTACGTCCGGCCGGACACCTCGACCACCGGCGCCGGCACGCCGTCGGGGTGCTCCTCGCTGGGTGGGCCGGCGAAGTGCCGGGCGAACCGGTCGGTCTCGATGGTCGCCGAGGTGATGATCACCTTCAGGTCGGGCCGGCGGGGGAGCAGCTGCCGGACGTACCCGAGGATGAAGTCGATGTTGAGGCTGCGCTCGTGCGCCTCGTCGATGATCAGCGTGTCGTACTGGCGGAGCATCCGGTCGGTCTGCAACTCGGCCAGCAGGATGCCGTCGGTCATCAGCTTGACCAGGCTGCGGTCGCTCACCTGGTCGGTGAAGCGGACCTTGTAGCCGACCACGTCGCCCAGCTCCGTGCCCAGCTCCTCGGCGATCCGGTCGGCGACCGTCCGGGCGGCCAGCCGCCGGGGCTGGGTGTGGCCGATCAGCCCGGTGATCCCGCGGCCCAGCTCCAGGCAGATCTTGGGGAGCTGGGTGGTCTTGCCGGAGCCGGTCTCGCCGGCCACGATCACCACCTGGTGGTCGCGGATCGCCGCGGCGAGGTCGTCCCTGCGCTCGCTGACCGGCAGGCCCGCCGGATAGGTGATGACCGGCACCGCGGCCCGGCGGTCCGCCAGCCGCGCCTCGGCCCGTGCCACCTCGGCGGCGATCTCGGCCAGCGCCGAGGACCGCCGGTCGGAATCGCGCAGCTTCCGTACGCCCTCCAGCCGCCGCTGGATGCGGCGCTGGTCGCGGAACATCAGCGGGGAGGTACGGCGGTGCAACTCGCGGACGGAGTCGGGCGCGGCGGAGGTGGCTGGATTCTGCATGTCGTCGCCAAGGATAGGCAGCCCGCCGCCGGACCGCCCCCGGGTTACCGCCGGTCGTCGCCGTCCTACAGTTGACCGACGTCGCCGGGCCCGGCCCGGACGATCACCGGGGCGCACGGGGGACGGACGATGACGATGCGGGACACCGACCGGGCGCTGGTGCAGGCGGCCACGGCGGTCGTCAAGCTGCGCTGCCGCAGCGACAACCACACGGTGGCCGCCGCCGCGCGGACCGTCGACGGCCGGGTCTTCACGGGCGTGAACGTCCACCACGTCGCCGGAGGTGCCTGCGCCGAGGTGGTGACCGTCGGCGCCGCCGCCACACAGGGCGTCACCGAGCTGGAGACGATCGTCGTCGTGGGGGACCGGGGGCGCGCGGTCCTCCCGCCCTGCGGGCGCTGCCGGCAGGTTCTGCGCGACTACTTTCCGAGCCTCCGGGTGATCGTCGGGCCGATCGAGGAGCTGCGGGTGGTGCCGATCGCCGCGCTCCCGCCGGGTACGGAGGACTGAGGTCCCGGTTCGTCAGTCGCCGGCGGCGGCCTCCAGCATCGACCGGGGCAGCGGCACGCTCTCGAAGCGCAGGATGCCCTCGGGCACCATCCAGCTCATCACCTGCACGGCCAGCCGCCCGGCGCGGACCGCCGGGTCGTTCGCGTACAGCTCGCGGGCCGCGACCGGATCCACCGACAGCACGACGAAGCCGCGCAGCCGCTCGTCGTCGGCCTGGACGAACGGACCGGCGGCCAGCACGAGCCCCTGCTCCACCAGCCCCGCCTGGTGCGCGAGGTGGGCGTCCTGCAACCGCTCCGCCGCCTCGGGCGGCAGCTCCGGCGCGTCCGGCGGGCGCACCAGGAGCACGACCGTGTGCTGGTCGAATCGCATCCTCCCAGCGTAGGGCCGGAGCGGTCCGGCCAGTGCGCCTTCGCCACCCACCGGAGTCGGATCGACCAAGGCGAGTTAGGTTCACCTAAGCGTCTCGGCTAAGGTAAGGCGAACCTAAGCTCGACCGCGCAGGAGACCAGTGACCACCCTCGCCACCCCGACGGCCCCCGCCGCCGGCACCCGGCCCCACCGCCGGACGGGCCGCCGCCTGGCTGTCACCGTCGCGGCCGCGCTGGCGCTGGTGCTGGCGATCCTGGCCAGCTTCGCGCTGGGCAGCCGGTCGCTCGCCGTCGCGCAGGTCTGGGATGCGCTGGTCGCCCCCGACGGCGGCGAGGCCACCACCATCGTGCGGGAACTGCGCATGCCGCGTACCGCCCTCGGGCTCACCGTCGGCCTCGCGCTCGCCGTCGCCGGGGTGCTCCTCCAGGCCCTCACCCGCAACCCGCTGGCCGAGCCGCGCATCCTCGGCATCAGCGCCGGTGCCTCGTTCGGTGTGGTGCTGGCCATCTCCGTGTTCGGGGTGAGCACCCTCGCCGGGTACGTCTGGTTCGGCATCGCCGGTGCGCTCGGCGCCGGCGTGCTGGTCTTCGCCGTCGCCGCGCGGGCCCGCGACGGCGCGAGCCCGGTCACCCTCGCGCTCGTCGGCGCGGCGCTCGACGCCAGTCTCGCCTCCGTCGTGTACGCGCTGCTCAGCATCGACGCCCGCACCTTCGAGGAGTACCGGTTCTGGGTGGTCGGCGGGCTGACCGGCCGGGACATGTCGGTCGCCGCCCAGGTGCTCCCGCTCTTCGCCTCCGGAAGGTCATTCGTGACAGAACCCCGCCAGAACGGCGCCGACGTTCGCTCGCTCACCGACACCCTGATCGCCCACG
>NZ_JBFAMU010000087.1:0-14358 GCF_040656655.1 Micromonospora sp. NPDC049799 | reverse complement strand
GCAGTGGCGCGCTGCGCCCCGGCCAGGTGGTCGCGCACACCTCGGGCGCGCACGGGCTGGCCGTGCTCGCCCCCGCCGCCGAGGTCGGCGCCCGCACGCTGGCCCTGCACCCCGCGATGACCTTCACCGGTACGCCGGACGACCTGCCCCGCCTGGCCGGCATCTCGTACGGGGTGACCGCCCCGGCGGAGCTGCGCCCGCTGGCCGCCCGGCTGGTCGCCGACCTGGGCGGTGTGCCGGAGTGGATCGCCGAGCCGGACCGGCCGCTGTACCACGCGGCGCTGGCGCACGGCGCCAACCACCTGGTGACCCTCGTCAACGAGGCGGCCGACCGGCTGCGTGACGCCGGGGTGGGCCAGCCGGAGAAGGTGCTCGCCCCGCTGCTGCGGGCCGCCCTGGAGAACGCGCTGCGCCTCGGCGACGACGCGCTGACCGGCCCGGTGTCCCGGGGCGACGCGGGAACCGTGGAGCGCCACCTGGCCCGGCTGGGCGAGGTCGCGCCGGAGTCCGTCGCCCCGTACCTGGCCCTGGCCCGACGGACCGCCGACCGGGCCATCGCCGCCGGTCGACTGCGACCGGTGGACGCGGAGTCCCTGCTCGGTGTCCTGGCCGGGAGCGCACGGGAGGTGGCGGCATGACCCAGCTCGTACACACCCGCGCCGAGCTGGCCGCGGCCCGGAACGGCCTGACGGGCACCGTCGGCGTCGTCATGACCATGGGGGCGCTGCACTCCGGGCACGAGACGCTGCTGCGGGCCGCCCGGGAGCGCGCCGACCACGTGCTCGTGACGATCTTCGTGAACCCGTTGCAGTTCGGCCCGAACGAGGACTTCGACCGCTATCCGCGCACGCTCGACGCCGACCTGGAGATCTGCCGGCGGGCGGGCGCGGACGTGGTCTTCGCGCCCTCGGTGTCGGACATGTACCCGGACGGCCAGCCCCGGGTCCGCGTCAACCCGGGTCAGCTCGGCGAGGACCTGGAGGGGTTGAGCCGCCCCGGCTTCTTCCACGGCGTCCTGACGGTCGTCCTGAAGCTGCTCCAGCTCACCCGCCCCGACCTCGCGTTCTTCGGGGAGAAGGACTACCAGCAGCTCAGTCTGGTCCGGCGGACGGTCCGGGACCTGGACGTGCCGGTGGAGATCGTCGGTGTGCCGACCGTCCGGGAGCCGGACGGGCTCGCGCTGTCCAGCCGCAACCGTTACCTGTCCCCGTCCGAGCGGGAGGCCGCGCTGAGCCTGTCGGCCGCGCTGCGGGCCGGCGCCGAGGCCGCCGACGCGGGCGCGGACGCGGGGGCCGTGCTGGCCGCCGCGCACGTCGCCTTCGGAGCCGGTACGCCGGGAGCCCAGCTCGACTACCTGGTGCTGACGGACCCGGACCTCGAACCGGGCCCGGTCTCCGGCGAGGCGCGGCTGCTCGTCGCCGCCTGGGTCGGCACCACCCGGCTGATCGACAACGCCGCGATCCACCTCGCGCCCCGATCCTGACCCCCACCACCACCCCGCGAAAGGCGCCCGATGTTCCGGACCATGCTCAAGTCGAAGATCCACCGGGCCACGGTGACGCAGGCCGACCTGCACTACGTCGGCTCGGTCACCGTGGACGAGGACCTGCTCGACGCTGCCGACCTGCTCCCCGGTGAGCAGGTGGCGATCGTGGACATCACCAACGGGGCCCGGCTGGAGACGTACGTCATCCCGGGTGAGCGGGGCAGCGGCGTGATCGGCATCAACGGTGCCGCCGCCCACCTGGTGCACCCCGGCGACCTGGTCATCCTGATCTCGTACGGGCAGATGGACGACGCGGAGGCCCGCGCGTACCGTCCGAGGATCGTGCACGTCGACGCGGACAACCGCGTCGTCGACCTCGGCACCGACCCGTCGACGGCCGCCCCCGGCACCGCCGGCGACCCCGTCCCCAACCCCCTCGCCGCCATCCCCACCTGACCTCTCCCGCGATCTTGCACTTTCGGTCGCCGTCCTGTCCCGGTACGAGCCTTTTGCCCCGGCACAAAGTGCAAGATCGCGGAGCGAGTGGCTGGGCTGTCCGGGGGGCGGGCGTGCGATCTGTCACCGGAAGGTCATGTCCGGTTACTCTGGGCGTGCCGTCGGGATCGACGGTCGTCGGCTGGGGGAGGCCGCGATGCGCCGTGCGTGGAGAGCCGTTGTCGCGGCGGTGGCCGTGGGAGCACTGGTCGGCGGGTGCGGCGCGGCCGGTGGGGTGGACGGCGACCTGACCGACGACTGGGCGGCCCTGCCCGCTCCCGGTCCGTTCACGCCGGCTGCCGAGGTCTGTCACGAGGCGGACTTCACCGAGACGGTGACCCTGGCCGCGTACGCGCCGGTGGACTGTGCCTTCCCCCACCGGGTGGAGACGGTGCACGTCGGCTCCTTCCCGTCCGCGCGGCCCGCCCCGCCGCCCGGGGGCTCGACGGAGCTGCGCGGGGCGTTCACCGAGTGCGACACCCGGGCCACCGGGTACGTCGGCGACGACTGGCGGGCCGGGCGGCTCCGCCTCTCCGTGGCGCTGCCCACCGTCCCCGCGTGGACGGCCGGCTCGCGCTGGTACCGCTGTGACCTCAGTGAGGTGACCACCGTCGAGGCCGGGGCGGCGGTGGTCGCCCGCACCGGCAGTCTCCGCGACCTGTTGAAGAGCCCGTCCCCGCTACGGCTCGGCTGCCAGCAGTCGCGCGGTGGAAGCACCGCCGGCAGCCTGACGCTCGTTCCGGTCGAGTGCGGCACCCGGCACGACGCGGAGTTCGTCGGCGTGTGGCGGGCACCCGATCGCCCGTACCCCACCCGGAACGCCGACTGGGCACCGCTCTACGACGGTTGCCGCACGGTGCTCGGCCGTTACGTGGGCGTGCCCGACGACCCGGCGCTGAAGCTGCGCAGCGCCGTGGTGGTCCGCCCACCGGGCGCCGGCCGCTGGCGCGTCGGGGACCGGGGCGTCCGCTGCTACCTGCGGCTCAGCGACCGGACCGTGACCGCCTCCCTGAAGGGTGCCGGCCCCGCCGGCCTCCCGGTCCGCACGAGGTGACGGCGGCGTCGCCGATGGCGCGCCATCCGGACGTACGCGTTCCGGCGGGTCCGCCACGGCGCCGACCGGACGGATGGGCAGGGCGTTGCCCAAACCACTCGTCCCGCCCCCCGCGCCCCGGGCGAGGACGCTTCGGGTTGACTGGTGGGATGGACCGACCGACCAGTGACCTGCCGACCCTGCCCCGCCTGCTGGCCGCCCCGGCGCCCGGCTGGGTGGAGACGACCGACGTCGTCGTGGTCGGCTCCGGGGTCGCCGGGCTCACCGCCGCGCTGCACCTGCGTGAGGCGGGCCTGCACGTCACCGTGGTCACCAAGGTCGACATCGACGAGGGCTCGACCCGGTGGGCGCAGGGCGGCATCGCCGCCGTGCTCGACCCGCGGGACACCCCGGCGGCGCACGCCTCGGACACCGAGATCGCCGGGGTGGGCCTCTGCGATCCGGCGGCCGTCCGCGTGCTGGTCGAGGAGGGGCCGACCCGGTTGCGTGAGCTGATGCGGATCGGCGCGGAGTTCGATCGCAACACGGACGGCTCGCTGATGCTGACGCGGGAGGGCGGCCACCGGGCGGACCGGATCGTGCACGCCGGTGGCGACGCGACCGGGGCGGAGGTGCAGCGGGCCCTGCACGCCGCCGTCCGACGTGACCCGTGGATCCGGCTCGTCGAGCACGCCCTGGTCCTGGACCTGCTGCGGGCGCCCGGTGACGGCCCGGACGGCCTCGGCCCGGCCTGCGGGATCACCCTGCACGTGCTCGGCGAGGGCAGCGAGGACGGCGTGGGCGCCATCCTCGGCCGCGCGGTGGTGCTGGCCACCGGTGGGATGGGGCAGATCTACGCGGCCACCACCAACCCGGCGGTCTCCACCGGCGACGGTGTCGCGCTGGCGATGCGGGCCGGCGCGGACGTCACCGACGTGGAGTTCGTCCAGTTCCACCCGACCGCGCTGATCGTGCCGGAGCACGCGCGCGTGCCCGGCGCCGGCCACGCCCAGCAGCCGCTGGTCTCCGAGGCGCTGCGGGGCGAGGGCGCCCACCTCGTGGACGGCGACGGCAAGCGGTTCATGGTCGGGCAGCACGAGCTGGCCGAGCTTGCCCCCCGGGACGTGGTGGCCAAGGGCATCCACCGGGTGCTGCTGGCCACCGGCGCCGACCATGTCTTCCTCGACGCCCGGCACCTGGGTGGAGACTTCCTCGCCCGGCGGTTCCCCACCATCGTCGCCTCCTGCCTGACGATCGGGGTGGACCCGGCGACGGACCTGATCCCGGTGGCCCCGGCCGCCCACTACGCCTCCGGCGGCGTCCGCACCGACCTACGCGGCCGTACCTCCATCCCGGGCCTGTACGCCTGCGGCGAGGTCGCCTGCACGGGCGTGCACGGCGCGAACCGGTTGGCCAGCAACTCGCTGCTGGAGGGGCTCGTCTTCTCCCGCCGGATCGCCGACGACATCGCGTCCGGTCTGCCCGAGCAGGCGCGACCGGCGGAGGTCGGTGCCTGGGTCGGCGGTGGGGGTTGGGTGGTGCCGGCGGCGGCGACCGCGATGCTGCAACGCGCGATGACTCGGGGTGCCGGGGTGCTCCGCTCGGCGGGGACGCTCGCCGAGACGGCGGCCACGCTGGGCGGGATCGGTGCGGAGCGGGGCCGGCCCCGGACCGCCGACTGGGAGGCGACCAACCTGCTGACGGTGGCGTCGACGCTGGTCGAGGCCGCGTACGCCCGGGAGGAGACGCGGGGCTGCCACTGGCGGGAGGACTTCCCGACGGCCGACGAGCGGTGGCACGGCCACCTGGTCGGCGCGATCGGGGCGCAGGGACGGTTGACGCAGACGTGGCAGTCGGGAACGAAAGAGGAGCGATGACGGAGGAGACCGAGCGGGCACTGCGGGAGGCCGGCCTGGACCCGGCGCAGGTGCGGCGGGTCGTCGAGAACGCGCTCGTCGAGGACCTGGGCCCGGACTTCCGGGACGTCACCAGCGTGGCCACGATCCCTGACGCGCAGACCGACACCGCCGACCTGGTCGCCCGCGCGGACGGCGTGGTGGCCGGGCTGGCCGTCGCCGCCGCCGTGTTCGAGCTGGTGGGCGAGGTGACCGGCGCCGGCCGTACGGTCGAGGTGTCGATCGTGGCCCGGGACGGCGCGCGGGTGGCGCGCGGCGACGTGCTGGCCACGGTGACCGGCCCGACCCGGTTGCTGCTCACCGCCGAGCGGACGGCGCTCAACCTGCTCTGCCGGATGTCCGGGGTGGCCACCCACACGCGGGCCTGGGCCGACGCCCTGGCCGGCACCAAGGCGATGGTGCTGGACACCCGGAAGACCACGCCGGGGCTGCGGGCCCTGGAGAAGTACGCGGTGCGGGCCGGCGGCGGCACGAACAAGCGGATGGGCCTGCACGACGTCGCGATGATCAAGGACAACCACAAGCTGGCGGCCGGTGGCATCACGGCGGCGTTCCAGCGCGTCCGGGAGACCTTTCCCGACGTGCCGGTGCAGGTGGAGGTGGACACCGTCGCCGAGGCGGTGGAGGCGGTCGACGCGGGCGCGGACTTCCTGCTGCTGGACAACATGACCCCCGATCAGCTCCGACAGGTCGTCGCGGCGGTGGGGGACCGTGCCGAGCTGGAGGCCACGGGTGGGTTGACCCTGCCGGTGGCGGCCGAGTACGGCGCCACCGGTGTGGACTTCCTCTCCGTCGGCGCGTTGACACACTCCTCGCCGATCCTGGACATCGCGCTGGACCTGCGTACCGGGTGACTCAGGCGGCGGCCGGCGACCGACCGACCAGGTTGAAGATGACCCGGTTCTCCGTGTCGTTCCGGCCGTCCAGGCCGTACTTGGCGCGGAACAGCTCCACCACGCGGCGGTACACCTCGGGTGCCAGCTCGTCGGCCTCATCCAGCGTGAACACCTCGCCGGCGGCCTCCGGCCGGTCCAGCACGACGGACAGCCCGGCCAGGCCGTGCCGGGCCACGTTGCGTACGAGGTCGCGGCCGGCGATGTACCAGTCACCGTCGACCCGGACGTAGAGCGCCTCGCACGTCTCCAGGTCCCGGCCGCCCTGGCGCAGGCACAGCCGCAGCGTCAGGCACGCCTCCAGGTCCTGCAACGGGGCCGTCTCCCACAGCTCGGTGAACCGGTCGGCCACGAACTCGCCCAACGGCGTGGAGACGAACGCCTCGATCTGCTGCGTGTCGAAGGTGCTGCCCCGGACCGGGAAGAACGAGATGAACGCCTTGCCGTCCCAGCGGTACATCTGCACGGACGGCGCCGCGTTGTAGACGCGGACCTGCAACCGGGACCGGGGTGTCTCGGGCAGCTCGTCGTGCAGCCGGGCGAGGTGCCAGAGGTTGTTGAGGATGGCGACCGAGGCGTCCCGCCGCCGCAGCTCCGCGCCGCGCAACCGGACCGCGGGGGAGTCCGGGTCCAGCAGCAGCACCCGTACGGTGGCGCCGTTGGCGAGGGCGGAACGCAGCGCGCCGGTGAACCGGTCGACGTACGGGCCCTCCAGCATGCTGGTCCAGGTCTCCAGGATCGCGACCGTCTCCTTCGACTGCGCCACCCGTTCGATGAGCGCGTCCCGGTCCAGTCGCGGGTGCTCGATGATGCTCGCCGTCTGGAGTTCCCGGAAGAGCGGGTTGAGCACCACGTACGTCAGCAGCGTCATGATCAGCGCGGCCCCGATGTTCAGGTACAGCTCGCCCTGGAAGCTGCCGGCGGCCCGCCGCGACGCCTGCCAGGCCTGCACGATCATCCAGACCGCGCCCCCGGCCAGGGCGGCGAGCACCAGGACGTGCCGCCGGCGACGGCGCAGGGTGTTGCGACCCCGTACCCACCACCGTCCCGACATGTCCGCTCCCCGTCCCGGCGCGTCGTGCATCGATCCCGGTTCATGTCCTGAGGAGACCAGGATACGGATCGCGGGCACGTCCGCGCCCGCCCGTACGGGCGTTGTCTAGGCTGCGTGCGTGCTGCTCTGCATCGACATCGGAAACACCAACACCGTGCTGGCGACCTTCGACGGCGACAAGCTGGTGCACTCCTGGCGGATCAAGACCGATGCGCGGTCGACGGCCGACGAGCTCGGCCTGATGTTCCGTGGCCTGCTCGCCGGGGACAACGTCGAGATCACCGGGGTGGCCGCGTGCTCCACGGTGCCGGCCGCACTGCGGTCGCTGCGGACCATGCTGACCCGGTACTACGCGGACCTGCCGAGCGTGATCGTCGAGCCCGGTGTCCGGACGGGCGTGCAGCTCGCCATCGACAACCCCAAGGAGGTCGGTGCCGACCGGGTGGTCAACACCCTCGCCGCGTACACCCTCTACGGTGGCCCGTCGATCGTCGTGGACTTCGGCACCACCACCAACTTCGACGTGATCAGCGGCCGGGGCGAGTTCCTCGGTGGCGCCTTCGCTCCGGGCATCGAGATCTCCTTCGACGCGCTCGCCGCCCGCGCCGCCCAGCTGCGCAAGGTGGAGGCGACCAAACCCCGCTCGGTGATCGGCAAGAACACCGTGGAGTGCCTGCAGTCCGGCCTGTACTTCGGCTTCGCCGGCCAGGTGGACCGCATCGTCGAGCGGATGACGGAGGAAATGGGCGAGGTGAAGGCGGTGATCGCCACCGGCGGGCTGGCCTCGCTGGTGATCAACGAGTGCCGGAGCATCACCCATCACGAGCCGATGATCACCCTCATCGGCCTGCGGATGGTCTACGACCGCAACAACTGAGGTGCAAGGAAGGGCCCCCTGTTGACGCCTGCGGTAGAGGAAGGGCCCCCGCTTAACACCGCCGGCCGCGCTGCGCCCGGATCAGCGCCGCCGCGCCCGGAAGGCCACCGTCCGGTACGGCAGGACGAGCGTGTCCCGCCCGGCCAGGTCCGGGTGGGTGTCGAGCAGGTCGCGCAGCTCCCGGTCCACCTCGGCCCGGCGCTCCGGGGTCGCCGTGAGGTGGTGCGAGCGGGTGCGCACCATTCCGAGCAGCTCGTCGCGCGTGAGCGTCGTCGTGTGGGCGAACTCGGCCCATTCCGGTGGCCCGAACGCCGGACCGAAGCCGGTGACGGTCTCCAGCAGGTGGTCGACGGTGTCGCCGATCTCGGCGATCCGGCTCAGCTCGGTCACCCACGGGGTCCGGTCGTCGCGCAGGTTCCAGATCGGCGCGAAGGCGCCGCCGGACCGCAGCACCCGGGCGATCTCCGGGTGCGCCCGCTCCCGGTCGAACCAGTGGTACGCCTGGCCGACCAGCACGGCGTCGGCGTACCCGTCGGGCAGCGGCACCGACTCCGCGCTCCCGTCGTGGGCGGTGGTGCCGGCGGTGGCGGCCTCCAACTGGGCGCGCATGCCCGGGTCGGGCTCGACGGCGGTCACGTCGTGGCCGAGCGCGAGCACGCCCCGGGTGAGGATCCCAGTGCCGGCTCCCAGGTCGACGACCCGGCCGGGCACCGGGAGACCGTCGAGCGCCCAGCGCAGCGCGGCCTCCGGATAGCGGGGCCGGAACCGGTCGTAGGCGGCTGCCGCGGCGCCGAACGAGAGGGCCTGAGTGGGGTCGGTCATGGCGGGCAGGTTATCCCGTAACCACCATCCGGCCCCTTGAGTACGCTCGGTGCCTGAACCCCGCCCGAAGACTCCCGACGAGGAAGCGTGCCGTGACCGAGCAGACCCCCGTGCCAGTGGACCCCGCCGACGACCTTCCCGAGCAGATGAAGGTCCGCCGGGAGAAGCGGGACCGGATGCTCGCCGAGGGCGTCCAACCCTATCCGGTCGGATATCCCCGGACCAGCACCCTCGCGGAGATCCGCTCGACGTACGCCGAGCTGCCCACGGACACCGCCACCGGCGACCGCGTGTCGGTCACCGGCCGGGTGATCTTCGTACGGAACACCGGCAAGCTGTGCTTCGCGACCCTGCGCGACGGCGACGGCACCGAACTCCAGGCGATGCTCTCCCTGGACCGGGTCGGCGCGGAGCGGCTGGAGGACTGGAAGCGCCTGGTCGACCTCGGCGACCACGTGGGCGTGACAGGCGAGGTGATCACCAGCCGGCGCGGCGAGCTGTCGGTGCTGGCCGAGGAGTGGGCGGTCACCGCCAAGGCGCTGCGTCCACTGCCGGTGGCGCACAAGCCGCTGAGTGAGGAGGCCCGCGTCCGGCAGCGCTACGTCGACCTGGTCGTCCGCCCGCAGGCCCGCCAGATGGTGCGTACGCGCGCCACCGCCGTGCGCAGCCTCCGCGACACCCTGCACGGCCAGGACTTCATCGAGGTGGAGACCCCGATGCTCCAGTTGCTGCACGGCGGGGCGGCTGCGCGGCCATTCGTGACACACAGCAATGCGTTGAGCACGGATCTGTATCTGCGAATCGCTCCGGAACTGTTTCTCAAGCGCGCCGTGGTCGGCGGCGTCGACCGGGTCTTCGAGATCAACCGCAACTTCCGTAATGAGGGCATCGACTCTTCGCACTCGCCGGAGTTCGCGATGCTTGAGGCGTACCAGGCTTACGGCGACTACGACACGATGGCCGAGCTGACCCGTAATCTCGTCCAGCAGGCGGCCATCGCGGTCGCTGGCTCGACCGTGGTGACCCACGCCGACGGGCGCGAGTTCGACCTGGGTGGTGAGTGGCGGTCCGTGACGCTCTTCGGGGTCCTTTCCGAGGCACTCGGCGAGGAGGTCACCGTCCGCACCGAGCACGCCCGCCTCGTCGAGTACGCGGACAAGGTCGGATTGTCGGTCGACCCGAAGTGGGGACCGGGCAAGCTCGCGGAGGAACTGTTCGAGGAACTGGTCGTACCGGGCCTGACCCAGCCCACCTTCGTCCGCGACTACCCGGAGGAGACCAGCCCGCTCACCCGGGCGCACCGCAGCGAGCCGGGGCTGGCCGAGAAGTGGGACCTCTACGTGCTGGGCTTCGAGCTGGGCACCGCGTACTCCGAGCTGGTGGACCCGGTGGTGCAGCGTGAGCGGCTCGTTGCCCAGGCGCAGCTCGCCGCCCGCGGCGACGACGAGGCCATGCGCCTGGACGAGGACTTCCTCCGTGCGATGGAGTACGGAATGCCGCCGGCCGGTGGTATGGGAATGGGAATCGACCGCCTCCTGATGGCTCTGACCGGCCAGGGTATTCGGGAAACGATCCTCTTCCCGTTGGTCCGGCCCGAGTAGTCTCCGCCGGGTCGTTACCCCATCCTATTGACGAGGCAACCAGCGGGCGGGTTATCGTTCTTGCGTTCGCAGGAGCAACCCTGCTCGAAAGGAATGTGGGACGTGGCCAAGCAAATCATTCATAAGCTGGTCGATGACCTGGACGGCGGGGACGCTGACGAGACCGTCAAGTTCGCCCTCGACGGCGTTCAGTACGAGATCGACCTGTCGAGCGCCAACGCCGCGAAATTGCGTGACGTATTCGCTCAGTACATCGCCCACGGCACGAAGGTCGGTCGTGGCGGTGTGGTCGTCGGTGGGCGGGCAGCTCGTGGTCGGGGTGGGGCCACCGCGGACCGCGAGCAGAACAAGGCGATCCGCGAGTGGGCCAAGAAAGCCGGCAAGGACATCTCCGACCGGGGCCGGATCCCGCAGGAGATCGTCGACGAGTACCACTCGAAGGCCGGTCACTGACCCGCTCGCAGGGAACGGGTGCCAGGCGACACGACGCCGGGCCGGAGCACGTCTCCGGGCCGGCGTCGCCGTATCCGCCCCCGGGTCCGGCGCACCGGGAAGAATGGCCAGCCGGCGTGCGTTGTCCACAGCCGGTGGAGAGCCTGTCCACAGCCTGTGGATGGCGCCCACCGGGGCGGCCCGGGCCGAGATGGAACCGGCCACGCCCACGGCACCCGGTCTGGTCGGGGGTCGGATTTCGCTCTGCGCGTAGCGACGGGGGTACCGGAACACCGTCTGAGCGCGCACGGTTGTGCAAAAGGACGCGTACACGGCATTCGGTGGGGACACACGACCTCAGCGGAGTCGGTCCGCGGCGATAGAGTAAGGAGGCACGGACGCCCGTCCCGGACGTCCGAGCACCGGCCCCGCCACGACTTCTTGACCATCAAGATCGAGTGCGCACGGCACGTGAGGAGCACGAGGGCATGTTCGAGCGGTTCACCGACCGAGCGCGACGGGTTGTCGTCCTGGCCCAAGAAGAGGCCCGGATGCTCAACCACAACTACATCGGTACGGAGCACATCCTGCTGGGCCTCATCCACGAGGGTGAGGGCGTCGCCGCCAAGGCTCTGGAGAGCCTCGGCATCTCCCTGGAGGGCGTGCGTCAGCAGGTCGAGGAGATCATCGGCCAGGGTCAGCAGGCGCCGAGCGGGCACATCCCGTTCACGCCGCGGGCCAAGAAGGTGCTGGAGCTGTCGCTGCGTGAGGCGCTGCAGCTCGGCCACAACTACATCGGCACGGAGCACATCCTGCTCGGCCTGATCCGTGAGGGCGAGGGCGTCGCCGCCCAGGTGCTGGTCAAGCTCGGCGCCGACCTCAACCGGGTCCGCCAGCAGGTGATCCAGCTGCTCTCCGGCTACCAGGGCAAGGAGCCCGCCGCGGCGGGTGCCACGCCGGGTGAGGCCGCGCCGTCGACCAGCCTCGTGCTGGACCAGTTCGGCCGCAACCTGACCCAGGCCGCCCGCGAGGGCAAGCTCGACCCGGTCATCGGGCGCGAGAAGGAAATCGAGCGGGTCATGCAGGTGCTCTCCCGCCGTACGAAGAACAACCCGGTCCTGATCGGTGAGCCCGGCGTCGGCAAGACCGCCGTGGTGGAGGGCCTGTCCCAGAAGATCATCAAGGGCGAGGTGCCCGAGACCCTCAAGGACAAGCAGCTCTACACGCTCGACCTCGGTGCCCTGGTGGCCGGTTCCCGCTACCGCGGTGACTTCGAGGAGCGCCTCAAGAAGGTGCTCAAGGAGATCCGCACCCGCGGCGACATCATCCTGTTCATCGACGAGATCCACACCCTGGTGGGTGCGGGTGCCGCCGAGGGCGCGATCGACGCGGCGAGCATCCTCAAGCCGATGCTGGCCCGTGGTGAGCTGCAGACCATCGGCGCGACCACCCTGGACGAGTACCGCAAGCACCTGGAGAAGGACGCCGCGCTGGAGCGCCGCTTCCAGCCGATCCAGGTGGGTGAGCCGTCGCTGGCCCACACCATCGAGATCCTCAAGGGCCTGCGGGACCGCTACGAGGCGCACCACCGGGTGAGCATCACCGACGCCGCTCTCGTGGCCGCCGCCACCCTGGCCGACCGGTACATCTCCGACCGCTTCCTGCCGGACAAGGCGATCGACCTGATCGACGAGGCCGGTGCCCGGATGCGCATCCGCCGGATGACCGCGCCGCCAGACCTGCGTGACTTCGACGAGCGCATCGCCCAGGTGCGCAAGGACAAGGAGTCCGCGATCGACGCGCAGGACTTCGAGCGTGCCGCCCAGCTGCGTGACAAGGAGAAGCAGCTCCTCGGTCAGAAGGCGCAGCGGGAGAAGGAGTGGAAGGCCGGTGACCTGGACGTCGTCAGCGAGGTCGACGACGAGCAGATCGCCGAGGTGCTCGGCAACTGGACCGGCATCCCGGTCTACAAGCTGACCGAGGAGGAGACCTCGCGCCTGCTGCGCATGGAGGACGAGCTGCACAAGCGCGTCATCGGCCAGGAGGACGCGGTCAAGGCGGTCTCGAAGGCGATCCGGCGTACCCGGGCCGGCCTGAAGGACCCGAAGCGTCCGTCCGGCTCGTTCATCTTCGCCGGCCCGTCCGGTGTGGGTAAGACCGAGCTGTCCAAGGCGCTCGCCGAGTTCCTCTTCGGCAGCGAGGACGCCCTCATCCAGCTGGACATGTCCGAGTTCCACGACCGCTACACGGTCTCCCGGCTGGTGGGTGCGCCTCCCGGCTACGTCGGCTACGACGAGGGTGGCCAGCTCACCGAGAAGGTGCGGCGTCGGCCGTTCTCGGTGGTCCTCTTCGACGAGATCGAGAAGGCCCACCCGGACGTGTTCAACACGCTGCTCCAGATCCTGGAGGACGGTCGGCTCACCGACGGTCAGGGCCGGATCGTGGACTTCAAGAACACGGTCATCATCCTGACCACCAACCTCGGCACGCGGGACGTGGCCAAGGCGGTGTCGCTGGGCTTCCAGGCGTCGGAGGACTCCGAGTCCAACTACGACCGGATGAAGCAGAAGGTCAATGACGAGCTCAAGCAGCACTTCCGGCCTGAGTTCCTGAACCGGATCGACGACACCATCGTCTTCCACCAGCTGCGCCAGAACGAGATCCTGTCGATCGTCGACATCATGATCGCCCGGATCGAGGGCCAGCTGCGCAACAAGGACATGGGCCTGGAGCTGACCGACAACGCCAAGAAGTACCTGGCGACGAAGGGCTTCGACCCGGTGCTCGGTGCGCGTCCGCTGCGTCGCACGATCCAGCGCGACATCGAGGACAACCTGTCCGAGCGGATCCTCTTCAACGAGCTGACCCCGGGTCAGATCGTGGTGGTGGACTGCGAGGGCGACCCGAACAACATCGACAAGTCCAAGCTCGTCTTCCGGGGCGCCGAGAAGCCGGTCGACGTGCCGGACGCGGTCCCGGCTGACCTGGGCGGCACCGCCGCCGCGGGCGCGGACGAGTAAGGCACCAGTACGAGGGCGACGGCCCGGTGGCATCGGCCACCGGGCCGTCGCCTTTGTCCGTCACCCGGGTTCCGGGCCGGGCGGCGGCAAGATCCACTCGATCTCAAAGAAGTAGGGCTGTCAGTCACCTCCGATAACCCCGACTTCAGTGAACCGGAGTGGATCATGGCCGAAACCGAAGATCGGCCGGGACCGGGACCGGGACCGGGGCCGGGAACTGGGGCCGGGGCGGGGGCCGGGAACTGGGGCGGGGGCGGGGGTCGTCCGGGCGCCCGGCTCGGCGACATCGGGTGGATTGGGGCGGGTAACCTGCGTCGGGCACCCGGAGTCTTGATGCCCGGTCTCGGGTCGGGTGTCCGTTTCTCTGCGGGGTCACGTGTCCGGTTCCGCCACGCACCCGCTCTCCCTTTGGCCCGTCCGCGTCCGCCCTCCGCGAACCGCCCCGCCGGCGTATCGACCCCCCGCACCCGCCCTCGCCCCACCTTGGTTGATCATGAGGTTAGCGGGGTGAGATGTCCGTTTCGCACCCGCCGCTGGGGGCGGGCTTGAAGGGAGATCTTGGTAGGAAATGGCCCCTCCAGGGGCCATTACCTACCAAGATCTCTTCACATGACGACCGTGGCGTCCGGTTTGAGGTGGGGTGTCGGGTGGTCGGGGCCACCCCGGGGGTGGAATCCGGGGCGGGGGCGGGTCGTTGTACATGGCAGACCGCGCCACCCTGGGCGGCGC
>NZ_JBFAMU010000086.1:0-14543 GCF_040656655.1 Micromonospora sp. NPDC049799 | reverse complement strand
TGTTCCTGATCGCGACCGCGATGCGGGCGCTGGCGGCGGCGATGACGTGGTTCGGCCTGCGGGAGCGGCCGGCCCGGACCGGCGCGCGGGCCTCGGTGGATCGCCGACTTCCTCACCCTGGCCCCCGCGACGGCCGCCCCGACATTCGCCGAGGAGCTGGCGGCCGTCGCCGCGCGCTCGGACGAGCAGATCCGCGCCGACCTGCGGGCGACCCGCCCGGGGCCGCTCGACGACGCGTTGTCCGCCGACGGGCTGACGCAGGAAGCGGTGTACCTGCTCGACTGGATCTGGACGCACACCGTCCAGCCGGAGTGGCCGGCGCGGGAACAGCGGCTACGGGCCGATGTCGTGGCGCGTACGTCCCGGCTCAGCGTCGATGGCTGGGCGGGCGTCTTCCCGGATCTGGCCGGCACCATGCAGTGGCTCGGCGACGGTCGCCTCCGGGTCGACGACTACCCCGCCCCGCCGCTGCCGCTCGACCGGGCCGAGCAGTTGGTGTTCGTCCCCGCGCACTGCGTCCGTGGCTGGGTGGTGTGGGACCAGCCCACGCGCTTCGGCATGGTGTATCCGGCCCGCGGCATCCTGGCCGACGCCGCCCTGCCTGCGCCGGACGGGCTGGACCGGCTGATCGGCTCGAACCGGGCGGCCATCCTCCGGCGGCTGGGCACACCGGTGAGCACGTCGCACCTGGCCGCCCTCACCGGGCTGTCCCTGGGGTCGGTCAGCGACCACCTCCGGGTGCTGCTCGATTCCGGGGTGGTGACCAAAAGGCGTTCGGGACGCGAGGTGCTCTACTGGCGTACCGCGCTCGGCGCCACCCTGGCCGACGCGACGACCGATGCCCCGGCCCGGCACCGGCCGGCCGACCAGGGTTGAGTGGCCCGTTAGGCTGTACCGATGCAGCGGGCGGTGTCCTGGAGCGGTTTGGATGGCTGACGCCGACGATGTCCGTCAGCTGGCGCTCGCGCTGCCTCACGTGGTGGAGATCGACAGCGAAGGTTTCGACTTCCGGGTCGCCGGCCAGGGCTTCGTCTGGTCCTACCCCGAGCGCCGAACCGGAATGCCACGCCTCATCCGGACCGACGTCGCGGTGCTGTACGTCGGCGACGAGGCGGAGAAACAGGCGCTACTCCTCGGTGAGCCCGAGCTTTTCTTCACCACGCCCGCGTACGACGGGTTGCCCCTGGTCATGCTGCGGTTGACGCAGGTGAGCGTCGATCGTCTCGAGGAACTCGTCACCGACGCCTGGCGCATGCGTGCCCCCGACTCGCTCACCAGCGAACACGACAGCACCGTGCGCTGACACCACCGGAGGGGGAGGAAGGCAGTGCCGGCAACACCGCCCCAACCACGGCGTACCGCGGCGGTCATCGTGCTGGACCGGATCGTGGCGATCGCCCGGGCCGTACGGCGGGCGCTCCCCGGTCGAGGCCGCGGCCCGCGGGCCACCTGGGTGGTTCTGGTCGCCGCGACCGGGCTGCTGGTCGCGATGGCCTTCGCCGTCATCGGCGCCCTGCGCACGTCGGAAGGGCCGCCACCGGTGGCCCTCGACACGCCGCCGCCCGCGGACGAGGTGGGCACACGGTGCGGTGTGGACGTTCGTACCGGCCGGAAGCACCGGGCAGCGGATCGGTCCGGGTGACGTTCCGGGTCAACGGCGCGGCGGTCGGCTCGGCTCCCACGGCGTGCAGCATCGACGGCGCCGCCTGCACCGGTCTGGCCGACTGACCGGTCACCCGGCCACGTACCCGCTCGCGGTCATCGTCGCGGCTCCTCGGGGGTGCCGGTTCGCCGGTTGTGGTGGTCCAACAGCCTGGCCAGCAGCTCGGTCAACCGCTGTCGCTCCTCCGGGGACAGCGGAGCGAGCAGGTCGTCCTGGCATTCGGCCAGTTGCTTCTCCAGTCGCCGCAGGTGCCGTCCACCCGCCGCGGTCAGCGAGATGACGTTGCGCCGCCGATCGGACGGGTCCGGGGCGCGCTCGACGAGCTTGCGATCGGCGAGCTCGTTGATCGCCGCGACCATGTCACTGAGGTGGATGCCGCTCCGGCGGCCCAGTGCGGCCTGGCTGGCCGGGCCGAACTCCTCCAGCGTCGCCAGGAGGCGGTAGTGGTAGCCGCGGGCGCCGACGGAGGAGAACCCGTCGGCCACCAGCCGCTGCGCGTGATGGGCGGTCTGGGCGAGCAGCCAGCTGGGCAGGCTCTCCCACCTGGCGGGTGTCTTCTCGGCGGCGGTCTCCATGTGACAAGCCTAACGAATCGTTGGTGGCACTAACGATTACGGTATCGTTCATGCCGCTAACGTTTATTGCACTAACGATAGGTCGCTGAACGACGCCACCTGGAGTTGAGACCATGATCAAGCCGTTCCGCATCGACATCCCCCAGGCCGACCTCGACGACCTGACCGACCGGCTCTCCCGCACCCGTTGGCCCAACGAGGTCGCCGACGCCGGGTGGGACTACGGCTTCCCGCTGGCGCGGCTCAAGGAACTGGCCGACTACTGGCGCACCGGGTACGACTGGCGCGAGCACGAGGCCGCGCTCAACGCGCTTCCACACTTCACCACCGAGATCGATCGCCAGAACATCCACTTCGTCCACGTCCGGTCCTCGAAGCCGGACGCGCTCGCGCTGATCCTCACCCACGGCTGGCCCGGTTCGTTCCTGGAGTTCCTCGACGTGATCGAGCCGCTGTCGCGCGACTTTCATCTGGTGATCCCGTCCATCCCGGGTTACGGCTTCTCCGGACCGACCCACGAGCGCGGCTGGGATGTCGTCCGCGTCGCGCGGGCCTGGGCGGAACTGATGCACCGCCTCGGGTACGAGCGTTATGGCGCGCAGGGCGGCGACTTCGGATCGGGAATCTCGACGGCGCTCGGCGCCGTGGCACCCGAGCACGTCGTCGGGGTGCACGTCAACTACCTGCCGACCCGGCCGGTTCCGGACGCCGACGTCGAGCTGTCCGAGACGGACGAAGCCCGACTGGACAAGATCCGGAAGCTGATGGCGAATCGCCCGCCGTACCAGGCCCTGCAGGCCACCACCCCGCAGACCATCGGGTACGCGCTGACCGACTCGCCGGTCGGCCAGCTGGCCTGGATCGCCGAACGCTTCGCGCAGTGGACGGACCCTCGCTCGCAGATCAGTGACGAGCGGATGCTCACCGACATCTCGCTGTACTGGCTGACCGCCACCGCGGCCTCCTCGGCGCGGCTGCACCGCGACGCTCCGCGACGGATCGAGCCGTGCCCGGTACCGGTCGGCGTGGCGGTGTTCGCGTACGACATCACGCAGTCGGTACGGCCGCTGGCCGAGCGGCTGTACGACATCAGGCACTGGTCGGAGTTCGATCGCGGCGGGCACTTCGCCGCGATGGAGGTGCCCGATCTGCTCGCCGACGACGTCCGGGACTTCTTCCTCAACCACATCTGAGACCAGCAGTCCCCCCGACAGCTCCGCCCGCTCGGGCCGAGACTTTCATACGCGGCGTCGCGCGGACCTGGCAGACGTACCGTCGGAGGGTGGACGTGCTGCTGCGCGGCGGGCCGGGCGACGGACAGGTGGTGTCCGGCGGCGGGGAGACCGTGGTGTGGAGGGCGTGCCTCTACGAGATCACGGCCGGGTACGACCGCCGGCACGACCGCGACCTGCGGGTCTACCGACACCGCCCGGACTGCTGCGAGCCGTACGGCCGAGGCGCCGAAGACCGCTGCGAATGACCCGTCAGGGCGAAGTGGGTTCGCACTCCGCCGTGTACGTGTCGAAGGCGACGGTGACGGTGCCGTCGGCGTTGAGAGTGGTGTGGTTGGTGATGCGGAGGGACGCGTCGTTGCCCGGCCCCGGCCCCACGATCCGGAACACCAGTTGCTGGGTGGAGGTGATCGGCAGCGAGCCGGATCCCTGGTTGTAGACGAAGAGGTTGGCCCGGGTGCTGACGTACCGGTCCCCGGTCGTCGCACCGATGCCGTGCACGTTCGACTGGGTCTCGACGACGTGCACGTGGAACCCGCCGGCCTCGTCGAAGGTCACGTGGAACACCTCGGAGATCGTGCCGTCGAAGTTGACGACCTCGCCGAGGCCGCCGTTGGCGCACGGCAGGACGACGGAGAGGTCCATCGGAACCCGCAGGATGCGGGTGGTCGTCTCCGCGGCGTACGCCGGCGTCGGCCCGGCCATGAGCACGAGCGACGGCGCGAGCAGCGCCAGCCCAGAGACGAGCCGGGACCGGCCGGTGGACCTGATCTTCAGCATGGCGATCGTCCTTCCACGGGGACGCCCCGGCCGCGACCGGCCGGGTCCACTCCGGAATCTGCTCTCGGCCGGTGAGGGTGTCAATACCGCGCGCCTGTCGCGTTCCTGCTTCCTCTTCCGAACCGCGCCGACCCTGCGCGCGATCTGGTGACCGCGAGGGCTGGCGTCCTGTTCGTACGATGGCACGCCAGGAGTGGGAGGTCGTCATGTCTCTCGGGAACCGGGCCGAAAAGCCACGCCTACCACCGCGCTGGTTCATCCGCCTGGCCTGGTGGGTGCACCGACGCCTGTACCGGGTCTTCGGCGGTCGGGTCGGGCTGTGGCGGCCACGCGCCAACGGATGGGGCGCGCTACGGCTGACCACCACCGGGCGCCGCACCGGCCAGCGGCGCAGCGTCATCATCGGGTACTTCGAGGATGGGCCGAACCTGGTCTCACTGGCGATGAACGGCTGGGGTGACGGCGAGCCCGCCTGGTGGCTCAACCTGCGGACACATCCGGACGCGGTCGTCGATCTGGCAGGCGGGCAGAGGCGGCTGGTACGTGGTCGTGCCGCGACAGGCGACGAGCGGTCGCGGCTGTGGACCCGCTGGGGCGAGATCGACACGAACCTCGACGCGTACGCGGCACTCCGGTCCTCCGAGACCGCGGTGGTGGTCCTGGAGCCCCGACCCGGCGGGTCGGACACGGTGCCGGGAAGCTGATCGCCGCCGCTGCACCACCCCAGCGGCCACCGGCTCTCACGCTCTCCGACTCAGCTCAGACGGCTGCGCAGTGTGTGCCGGAGGTCGTCGGGCAGTCCCTCGATCTCCGCCAGCGCGGGCAGCAACTCCGGCTCGGTCAGGTACGCGCGGAAGGCGGCCGCGATCGTCACGCCGTGCGCCGGTCGGTGCACCACGGTCACCGAGTCCCCGGCCTGAACGGTTCCCGGCTCGACGACCCGCAGGTAGGCACCCGGCCGATTCTCCCGGGTGAACCTCTTCACCCACTGCGGCTCCGCCATCCTGGCCTGGAACGTGGCGCACGGGATACGCCCGAACGTCGGCTGCAGCACGAGGTCGTCACCGACGAGCCACGTCTCGCCGATCACCGCACCGTTCACGTCGACGCCCGCCGTGGTGAGGTTCTCGCCGAAGACGCCGCCAGGCAGCACCCGGTCCAGGCGGGCCTCCCACCAGTCGTAGTCCTCCCGGGCGTACGCGTACACGGCCTGGTCGTCACCGCCATGGTGCTCGACGTCGAAGATCTGGTCGCCCACCAGACCGCTGTGCAGCCCGGTGGTCTTCGGGCCGGGCGCACGGACCGCCACCGGCCCGTCGACCGGCTGCTTGTTGATGCCGGTGATGCCGACCCGCTTCGCCGTGCTGCGCTCGGGCACGGCCAGGTTGACAGAGAGGATTCGGCCCATGGGACTGCAACCTATCGGCTCCCGCGACGGTGGGCCGCACAGCGTCCCGGGCCCCGCGCAACGAGGTGGCGGACCGTGTCAGCGGTCGTGTCAGGGCGGCGTCAGGTGCGTGACAGGACGGGCGCCGATGGTGGGTGCATGACAAGTTCAGCGATCGCGGTCTCCGGACTGCGGAAGGCTTACAAGGACAAGGTCGTGCTCGACGGCATCGATCTGGACGTCCGCGCGGGCACGGTCTTCTCCCTCCTCGGTCCGAACGGGGCGGGTAAGACGACGACGGTGAACGTGCTGACCACGTTGGTGAAGGCCGACGGTGGAACGGTGCGCGTCGCCGGGCATGACGTCGCGACCGAGGCCAGGGCGGTGCGCGCGGCGATCGGGGTCACCGGCCAGTTCGCAGCGGTGGACGAGCTGCTGACCGGTCAGGAGAACCTGCAGCTGATGGTGGACCTGAGCCGGGTGCCCGCCCGGGACGGCCGGCGGGTCGTCACGGAGCTGCTGGAGCGGTTCGACCTGGTCGAGTCGGCGCGGAAGCCGGTGTCGACCTATTCCGGCGGCATGCGCCGGAAGCTGGATCTGGCGATGACGCTCGTCGGCAACCCGCGGATCATCTTCCTCGACGAGCCGACGACGGGACTGGACCCGCGCAGCCGTCGCACGATGTGGTCGATCATCCGTGACCTGGTGGCCGACGGTGTGACCATCTTCCTCACCACCCAGTACCTCGAGGAAGCCGATCAGCTCGCCGACCGGATCGCGGTACTCGATCAGGGCCGCCTGGTCGCCCAGGGCACTCCCGACGACCTCAAGCGCCAGATCCCCGGGACCCACGTCCGGCTCCGGTTCACCACCGTGGCCGAACTCGACGCGGCCGCGCGGGTCCTCAGCGACTCCACGCGGGACGACGAGGCACTGGCCCTGCGGGTTCCCAGCGACGGCGGGACGCAGTCGCTGCGGGCTCTGCTGGACAGGCTCGACGAGTACGCGATCAGCGCCGACGGGCTCACCGTGCAGACACCCGACCTCGATGACGTTTTCCTCGCCCTGACGGGCCGTACCACGGAGGTGGCCGCACGATGAGCACCAAGTCCCATTCGATGGTCATGTTGCGTCGCAACTTCACACACATCGCCCGGAATCCGACCTCGGTGTTCAACGCGGTCCTGATGCCGATCATCCTCATGCTGATGTTCGTGTACATGTTCGGAGACGCCTTCGACGTGGGTGTCGACTACATCGACTACGCGACGCCGGGCCTGATGCTGCTGGCCGTCTGTTACGGGCTGGGGGCCACCGCGACGGCGGTGAACTCCGACATGACGAAGGGCATCATCAACCGGTTCAAAGTCATGCACGTCTCGCGTGGTGCGGTGTTGGCCGGTCACGTCATCGCCAGTGTGCTGACCAACCTGGTCGCCATCGCGGCCCTCGTCGGGGTGGCCTTCCTGCTGGGGTTCAGCCCGTCGGCGAGTCTCCTCGACTGGCTCGGCGCGATCGGCGTCATCGTGCTGCTCGGTTTCGCGGCCGGCTGGCTCACGGTCGCCCTGGGACTGTCGGCGAAGTCCCCGGAAACGGCGGGTCTGGCCTCCGTACCGCTGGTCATGCTGCCGTTCTTCAGCAGCGCGATCGTGCCGGCGGAGAAGATGGGGCCGGGCCTCCGGGAGTTCGCGGAGTATCAGCCGTTCACGCCGATCATCGAAACCCTGCGCGGGTTCCTCAACGGAGCGCCGTCCACCGACGACGTGATCCCCGCCCTCGCCTGGTGCGTCGGTATCGCTCTCGTCGGGTACCTCTGGGCGCGCTCCACGTTCACGAAGCGAGCGTGACCGCGACCAGCTGACGCCAACTCGTTCGGGCGCCTTCCCGCGCCGCCTCGGCGAACGTCGCTTCGCCGAGGCGGCGCCGTACCGTCTGCTCGATCCGAACCACATCCGGGTGGGAACGATCCGGCCTACCGCGCACGCTGGTGCTCGCCGCGAGCAGGCGTGCGGCCTGCTCGTACTGGTCGTCACGGAGCGCCAGGTCCGCGACCCCGACGAGTACCTGCGCGATCGAGGGTGCGTGCCCCGTCTCGGCCGCCGCCTGGCAGGCCGAGGCGCGGTACCTTCTGGCCTCGCCGAGATCGTCGGCGAGGTAGCCCAGCAGGTCGTGCGTCCCCGCGCGGATGTGCGCCTGCTCGGCTTCGTCGCCCAGCAGGGTCGTCGCGACGCCGAGTTGCCGGGCCGCCTCCTCGGCGTCGCCGCGCCAGCGGGCGAGTCCGGCCTGCGAGATAGCCAGCTCCACCAGCGCGCCCGGCCACGTGACCCGCTCCGCGCAGCGCTGCGCCTCCGCTATGGCGGCCGCGCTGGCGTCCCTGTCGCCCAGCAGCCAGTACAGCTGAGCCAGTCGCGACCGCATCCGGATGCCATCCTCGACAGCACCGACCTCGGCGACGACCGCGACCGCCTGTTCGTAGTGCTCGCACGCACCGGCGAACTCGCCGCGCGCGGCGATCAGCTCCGCCAGCTCGGTCAGGGCGAACGAGATCCCGAACCGTTCGCCGAGAGCCCGGAACTCGGCGAGCGCCAATTCGAGGTGTGACTCCGCTTCCCGCCCGTCCTGGCCGAGCACGACCCGCATCTTGCCGAGGTGCAGCCGGGCCAGTGCGCGTACCCAGGGGTCCTCGTCGTCGAGCAGTGGCTCCCACGCGGGCAGCAACGCGTCCGGCGCCCGCAACATGCGTTCCAGTGGGACGACGAGCGCCGTCCCCGGGTGGCTGCCGTGACTGCGCCGGCTGAACCGGTACGCCTTGTGGATCCACTCCGCCGCACGGTGTTCGTCGCCCGGCCCGGAGTTCACGAACAGCACGACCAGCGCGTACACCGTGGCTCGGATCTCGTCGGTCACCTCGCCGGACGTTTCGGTGGCCGCGGTGATCAGCTCCATGCCTTCGGTCCGGTGGCCGCCGAGCCACCAGTACCAGCCGGCGCCCGCGGCCAGCCGCATCGCCGCGTGCGCCTCGCCGGCCGCGAGCGCACCGCGCATCGCGGAGCCGATGTTGTCGTGCTCGACCTTGAGCGTGGCGAGCCAGGTCAGCTGCTCGGCGCGGCGAAGCTGCGGCTCCGCGGTCTCGGCGAGTTCGGTGAAGTATGCGAGGTGCGCGTGGCGGGCCAGGTCCGACTCCCCCGCCTCGGTGAGCCGGTGCGCGGCGTACTCCTTGATCGTGCCGAGCATCCGGTAGCGCGGTGCGCCGTCGCCCTCGGCGACCAGCAGCGACTTCTCGGTCAGCGACGTGAGCAGTTCGAGCACGTCGTCCTGCCCGACCGCGTCGCCGGCGCAGACCCGCTCGGCCGCCTCCAGGCTCGCCCCACCCGAGAACATCGAGAGCCTGCGCAGGACGGTCCGTTCGGCGTCGGTGAGCAGCTCCCAGCTCCAGTCCACCACCGCGCGCAGCGTTCGGTGCCGGGGCAACGCGGTACGGCTGCCGCCGGTCAGCAGGCGGAACCGGTCGTCGAGCCGGTTGGCGAGCTGCTCGACGGACATGGTGCGCAGCCTGGCCGCGGCCAGTTCGATCGCCAGCGGCATCCCGTCCAGCGCCCGGCAGACGCGCGCCATCGTCGACGACGTCCGGGCGCCGACCACGAGATCCCTGCGCACCGCGCCGGCCCGGTCCCGCAGCAACCGGACGGCGGGCGAGGACTCGATCTCGTCAGGGCCGGCGTCCCTGGCCGGCAGGGCCAGCGGCGCGACCGGCCACAGCGCCTCGCCGGTGATACCGAGCGGTTCCCTGCTCGTGGCCAGGATCCGCAGCCGCCGGCACTCCCCGAGCAGTCGATGGGCCAGCGCCGCCGCCGACTCGATCACGTGCTCGCAGTTGTCCAGGATCAGCAGCGCCTCCCGCTCGCGGATCGCGGCGACGAGCCGGTCGACCTGCTCCATGTTCGGTGTCCCGCCGAGCAGGGCGTCCCGGAGGCCGAGTCCGCCGAGCGTCGCCTGCACCACGTCACCGTCGGCGCCGATGGCGGCCAACTCCACCAGCCAGGCGCCGTCCGGCAGGTCGTCCAGCAGCGTACGCGCCGTCTCCGTGGCCAGCCTGGTCTTCCCCGAGCCGCCCGGCCCGATCAGGGTGGTGAGCCGGTGTCCGGCGACGAGTGCGCCGACCGCGGCGACGGCTTCGTCCCTGCCGACGAAGCTGCTCAGCTCGGCACGCAGGTTGGTCTTCCGGTTCTCCTCCCGCCGTCCCAGCTCGCCCCGCAGCAGCGCGACGTGCAGTGCCGAGAGCTCGGGCGAGGGGTCGACGCCCAGCGTGTCGGCCAGGGTTTCGCTCGTGCGCTGGTACACGAGCAGCGCCTCGGTGTCGCGACCGGTCGCGGCGAGGGCACGCATCAGCGCGATGACGAGCCGTTCCCGCACCGGATGCGCGGCCACCAGGTCGGTCAGCTCCGCGACCAGCTCCGCGCCGTGGCCGAGCCTGGTCTCCACGTCGAACCGATCCTCGATGGCGGCCAGACGTAGCCGCTCGAGCCGGGTGGCCGCCGCGTCGAGCGCCGCACTGTCGGGAAGACCGACGTCCTGCATGGCCGCACCGCGCCACAGGGCGAGGGCCTCGCGCAGCCGCCGTACCCGCTGCGGGTCCTCGTCGTCGCGGGCCTGGCCGACGAGGCGTTCGAACCGTACGGCGTCGACGGCGTCGGGTTCCACCGTCAACCGGTAGCCGTCGGTCTGCCCCTCGACCAGCCCTGCCGGCAGCACCTTGCGCAGCCGGGAAACCAGGCGCTGCAGGGCGTTCGCCGCGTCGGAGGGCGGCTGTTCGCCCCAGATCCAGTCGACGAGTGTCGCCTTCGGGACCACGTGACCGGGTCTGAGCGCGAGGGCGATCAACAGTCCGCGCAGCCGCGCGCCCGGTACGTCGGCCAGGACGCCGCCGTCCGTACGAACCTCGAACGGTCCCAGCATGCCGATCTGCACCTGGCAGATCCTGCCACGGGTGTTCGACCGGCTCCCAACTGCTGTCGGCGCGGCAGCGGCCCCGCGTCCGCGCAACCCCGTCCGGGTCCTTGACAGAGGTTCCGCCCACCGAGATGCTGTCTATTAGTCCTACTGTCGTAGGACAACAGGAAGGATCGTCTCGAGTGATCGAGTTTGTGCTGGACAGCCGGTCCAAGGTGAACACCTACATGCAGCTCGTGCAGCAGGTGAAGCAGGCCCTCCGGGTGGGCCTGCTGGTGCCGGGCGACCAGTTGCCGAAGGTCCGGGACGTCGCGCAGTCGCTGGCGATCAACCCGAACACGGTGTTGAAGGCGTACCGCGAGCTGGAGATCGAGGGACTGGTCGGCGGCCGACCCGGGGTCGGCACGTTCGTCCAACGCACCCTGGCCGGCGCGTCCCTGCCCAACCAGGCCGAGCTGCGCGAGGCCCTGGTGGCCTGGCTGCACCGGGCGCAGGCCGCCGGTCTCACGGCCGAGGACGTCGTCGCCCTGGTGGAGACCACCATGCGGGCCACCCTCGCCGACGACGCCGACCAGAAGGAACCCGCGTGAGGGAAACGAGAGGACAGAGCATGGACGTGGTCGTGGAGGCCGACCGGCTGGGCAAGCGGTACGGCAGCGCCTGGGCGTTGCGGGACTGTTCGCTGCACCTGCCGGCCGGACGGATCGCCGCGCTGGTCGGGCCGAACGGGGCCGGCAAGAGCACCCTGCTGCACCTGGCCGTGGGGCTGCTCAAGCCCGACGCCGGCGCGGTACGCGTGTTCGGCCGCTCGCCGTACGGCGACACGGAGGGCCTGGCCGACATCGGCTTCGTCGCCCAGGACACCCCGCTGTACCGGGACTTCACCGCCGCCGAGCTGGTCGTCGCGGGCGGCCGGCTCAACCGGCGGTGGGACGCGGGACTGGCCCGTACCCGCCTGGCCCAGCTCGGCATTCCTCCGGACAGACCGGTCGGGAAGCTCTCCGGTGGGCAGCGAGCCCAGGTGGCGCTCGCCCTGGCGCTGGCCAAACGGCCCCGGCTGCTGCTGCTCGACGAGCCGGTCGCAAGCCTCGACCCACTGGCCCGGCGGGAGTTCCTCCAGTCGCTGATGGGCAGCGTCGCCGACGCCGGCACCACGGTCCTGCTCTCCTCGCACCTGCTGGCCGACCTGGAGCGGGTCTGCGACTACCTGATCGTGCTCAACGCCGCCCAGGTGCAGCTCGCCGGGGCGGTCGACGACCTGGTCGAGGAGCATCGGCAGTTGATCGGCGCACGACACGACGGCGGCCCGATCGGGGGCGTCGCCGCCGTCGTCCGCGCCAGCCACACCGACCGGCAGTCCACCCTGCTGGTCCGCACCGACGGCCCGATCACCGATCCCGCCTGGACCGTCCGCGAGGTCGGCCTGGAGGACGTCGTGCTGGCGTACCTCGCCGACGGCAGCACGCGGACCAGTCACGACGAGTGGGGAGTGCCGGCATGATCTGGTTGACCTGGCGGCAACACCGCAGGCAGGCGCTGTTCACCCTGCTCGGCTTCGCCGCGCTGGCCGCCCTGATGGTGCCGATCGGCCTGTCGATGCGGAACACCTGGGCCGACCTCGGCCTCGCCGACTGTGTACGTCAACTCGCCGCTCCGAATGTCGCCGCGACCATCCGGGACACCTGCGACGCAGGCTTCCACCGGTTCACCAACCGCTACAGCAGCCTGAACCTGGTGGCGGTGCTGCTGCTCACCCTTCCGGTGCTGGTCGGCCTCTTCTGGGGCGCCCCGCTGGTCGCCCGCGAGGTGGAGCAGGGCACGCACCGGTTCGTCTGGACCCAGGGCCTCGGCCGCACCCGCTGGGCGGTGGTGAAGTTCGGGGTGGTCGCTGCGGCAGCGGTCCTCGCGGCGGCCGGCTACGGGCTGGGCATGTCCTGGTGGGTCGAGCCGCTGACCCAGGCCGCACGCGAGGGCCGACTCGGAATGATCGTCTTCGACCTGCAGGGCGTGGTCCCGATCGGCTACACCCTCTTCGCGGTGGCCCTCGGCATCGTCGCCGGCACCGTCTGGAAGCGGATGCTGCCCGCGATGGGCGTCACCCTGGCCGCCTTCATCGGCGTACGGGCGGCGGTGGCGATCCTGGCCCGACCGCACTACCAGCCTGCCCGCACCCTCACCTTTCCCATCGTCGGGACTGACGGACCGCAGGCGGACCGGGGCGGCTGGATCCTCGCCCAGGGCGTCCGCAACCCCGACGGCACGCTGGTGGCGGAAGACACCCGCATCCAGTGCCCGCCCGGTGTGACCGCCCCGGACGGCCGGCCCTGCGGCGCGGAGCTGGGCGTCGAACCGGGCGCGTACAACTGGCAGCTATACCAGCCGGCGGACCGGTTCTGGCTGTTCCAGGGCATCGAGACCGGCCTCTTCGTCGCGCTCGCTGTGCTGCTTCTCTACCTCGCCGTCCGCCGGGTGCGCCGCATCGCGTAGCCCGGACCGCGGTGGTCGCCGGGACCCACGGGGGCCGGCGACCACCCCGTCAGCGCAGTGCCCTCGGCGATCAGCCTGATTCCCGGTCGCGAAGCTTCCCGCACGCTCTACGATCCCCGGCCGAACGCGATCGCATCTCGCGGTGTTCCCGGCCGGTTGATCCTTCACGCCGCGTATGCAGGCGTCGGGTGCCGTTCCTCCTGGTGATGAGCTAGCTGCTCTAAGTTCCGCTTCAACTCACCGTTCGGACCGTGAACGGGCGGTCCGGATCGTGGCTGGGCCGTCAGACAGCCGTAGGGTGCGGGTCATGCCTGAGGGAGAGGAAGTTGTTCTTCGCCTTGACCGGCCGACAGCCACGTCGCTCGCGGACCTGATCTACAACATCGGCGAGCACCAGGCCGCCGGCATGCCTATCGCTCAGTTGTCGAGTGACGACAGCGAAAGGCTCGGACGGGTGCTCCACGACCTCTGGGGAGCCTTGGGCGTCTCGCTCCCGTACGGCGACGTTCCCGGGAAGGAACCTCGTCGCCGGATCTGATCGTTCTCACGTGGAGGTCGCTGACAGCAGCGGTGACAGCAACGTGCCGAGAGGAGGCCAGCCGCCGGCGGCCGGACGCAAACAGCCGTCCGAGGTAGTGGACCGGGCGGACCCTGCCGGACGGCGCGCCCAGAACTTACAAACGAGGGGTTGTGAAGAGAGTCCGCTCTACTGGTGCAGCGCGGCGCCTTCCCTCGGCCCCTGGGGGCGGCCGAGCTGTTCGATGTCCCTCGCCCACTGACGAGTAAGCGCAAGTGCTGCTTGGCGGTCCTTTACCCGATGCCGATGCAGACGGGTGCGGCTCTGGCCATCCTCTCCGAGGTGGGATGGAAGCGGGTAGGCCACGACCGGCCAGCGGCCGGACATGGCCCGGTACGGCCATACCACCGCGGTGGCAAGCAGCGCGGCAAGCCAGTCGAGCAAGTAGCCGATAGTCACAACCAGGAGGATGGCCAGCGCGATGATCTCGAACGGTCCTCCATCCGCGCCTTGAAGCGCGGGCTGGGGAAACCGGGGGCGCCAGGCGAGACGACGACGGCCCAGGCGCCACACGCGCAGCTGACCGGACTCGTTCCTCCAGTGCGCGAGCATGACGTGATGGTGCCGTACGACCGCCAAAACGACAATGTGTGGGCTCGTATACCCCGGGCCGACCTGGACAGGATCACGAGCGGGGGCAATCAGGACCCTGCCAAGCAGCCAAGCGAGCAGCCAAACCGGCGAACATGAGCGGACGATCGTGGACGTGGATACACGTCTGACGCGAGGACCAGACCATCTACCTGCACCCTGCGACCGACTCGTAATGCGCAGGTCGGACCGCCCGGCAGGGCGATCTTAGAGCGTTCGTCGCTCAGCCGAAGGAGACGAGTGCCCCGCGCTCGTCGAAGACCGCCGTGCGCGCCCAAGCGATCTCCCAGCGGTTGCCCTC
>NZ_JBFAMU010000085.1:0-14557 GCF_040656655.1 Micromonospora sp. NPDC049799 | reverse complement strand
GCGACGGCGCGGCTCAGGCCGAGCCGGGTGGCTGCCACCGGCGGCGCGCGCCGCGCGGCACCACGAGCGCCAGCAGCACTGCCACCGCGACGGCCGCGCCGCTGATCCCCGCCACGAGCAGCGCCCGGTCCCGGGCCGTCGCCCGCCTCTCCCGCTGCGCCAGCCTGGCCGGATCGGCGCGGTCGTCGGCGAGGGCGGCGGCCGGGCGTACCTCGCCGGACGCCCCGCCCCCGGTCTCGGTGACCGCCCGGTAGGGGTTCAGCACCCCGGCGCCGTACGCGCCGCCCGCGGGATCGCCGGGCGCCGGGTCGGTGGTCGCCACGATCCGCCGGGCCACCTCCGTGGCGTCCAGCTCCGGCCGGTACTGCCGCAGCAGCGCTGCCGTGGCGGCGACGAACGGCACCGCGTAGGAGGTCCCCTCGGCGCGCAGGTGACCCTGCCTCGGCGCGGCCATCAGCACGTCGCCGCCCGGGGCCACCAGGTCCACGTACGGGCCGGTCTGCGAGAACGGTGAGCGCGTCCCGTCCGCCCCGATCGCACCCACCCCGAGCACCCCGTCGTACGCGGCCGGGTAGGGGCGCGGGTCGCCGTTCTCGTGCAGGTTGCCCGCGGCGGCGACCACCACCACGTCCCGGTCCACCGCGTGGGCGATGGCGGCCCGCACGGCGGGATCGTCGGCGTACAGCACGACGGAGAGGTTCAGCACGTCGGCGCCCTCGTCCACCGCCCAGCGGATCGCGCGGGCGAAGTCGGCGGCGCTGACCGTACGCCCCGACTCCCGGCCGTCGACCACCTGCTGCTCGCTGACGCGTACCGGGAGGACGCGGGCGTCCGGTGCGAGTCCCCGGAAGGCCACCCCCGGGCGGGGCGCCGCCGCGATGATGCTCGCCACTCCGGTGCCGTGGCCGGCGCAGTCCCGCGTGCCGTCCCCGCCCGGGTCCAGCAGGTCGGCGCCGGTCAGGACCCGCCCGGCGAGCTGCGGGTGCACCCGGTCCACGCCGGAGTCGACCACCGCCACGGTCACCCCCGCCCCGGTGGCGAGTGGCGCCAGGCGCTCCGGCGCGTACCGCTGCTGGGTCCACGGGGTCGCGGCGACCGGCCGGGACGGGGCGAGTGGCGTGGCGCAACCCGGCGCCCGCGCGCCGGCCAGGGCCGGACCGAGCGGTGGGCCGGCGGGAAACGGCACCGGAACGGACGCCACGACGGCCGCCGAGAGGACCGCCAGAAGGGCATGGGTGCGGGACCGGGACATCGACCGCCTCCGTATCGTGTCGACTCCGGAACGGGATGTTATCGCCTTCCATGGAACCGGGCGGCCCGCCACCGGCCAGCCATTGTGATCTTGAATTGACCTTGTAGGTTGTACGCGATGCCTGTGGCCTGTTCTCGGAAGGAGAGGTGGCCGTGACCGAATGGGAGCCGGCCACGGAGGCCGAGGCGGCGATGCGCGAGGCGCTGCACGCCAACGACCAGCAGCTCTACTTCCGGATCCTGGCCCGGACGGACCTTCTCCTGCCGGTGTCCGCGCAGGCGCTCGCCGGTCAGGCGCCGCCCGGATGGGGCACCTGGACAACCGGCGGCCGGACGCACGTCCTGGCCTTCACCTCGGCCGCCGCCATGCGGGTCTGCCTCGGGGACAACGCCGGGTCCAGCCGGCGCGTGCCGTACACCGACCTGGCTGAGGAATGGCCCGACCAGGAGTGGTGGCTGGCCGTCAACCCGGGCCTGCCGATCGAGGGCTACCTGCCGTCCTGGTTCGTCGCGCAGCTCTCCCGTGGTGACGTCCGGCTGCCGGGCCGCACCCTGGGCGCGCGGGCCCGCCTGGAACGCGCCGAGACGCTCGCCCGGGCACGGGCCACCTCGGTCGCACGGGATGCCGACGCCGTGCCGAGCACCGGACCGCAGGGCCGGACGACGACCGCCAACGGCGTACCCCCGGCACCCACGCCGGACCACGCCGACGCGCTGCTCCCCCCGACCCCCCGGCCGTCGGTGGAGGGTGCCCCCGCCGGCCGGACGAGGGCCGAGCCGCCGCGCGTGGACGCGGTGACGAACGGGCAGTGGCCCGCCCCGCCCCCGTACCCGTCGACACGGCCCGGGGACGCGGCCGAGGGCCGGCCGGTGTCGCCCTGGCCGTCGGCCCGGCCCGAGGTCGGAGCCGACCGTCCCGCGACGGCGGAGGGCCGCGCGGGTGCCGAGGGCGGGGACCGGCCGAACCGCTCCTTCTTCGAGCCGGCGTCCGGCCGTGGCTCGGCGTACCGCGATCCGGTGACCCGTGCCGCCGCGGACCGGGCTGCCCCACCGTCCCGTTTCGCGGGCGGCAGCCAGCCCTTCCCCCGCCGTCGGCCGCCGTCGGAGGGGCCCACCGACGCCTTCCGGACGACCGACCCGGCCGCCGCCCCGCCGGCCGAGGAGACCACCCAGGCCCTGCCGGCGCGGCCCGGTCCGTCGGACGACGAGCGGACCCGGCCGATCCGCGTCCCCGACCCCGCGCGGCTCCAGGCGAACGCGCGCCGCCCGGCGGAGCCGGACGCGGACGGTACGCAGGTGCTGCCGCGCCGCCGGCCCGGTCCGGCGGGGCCGGACCCGGCCGAGGACCTGCCCGCCTCGATCGCCGAACCCGTCTCCGCGCCACCCGCTCCCCGACGGGGTTTCACGCCCATCGTGATCGAGGGCACGATCATCGAGGCCCGCGACGTCGCCCCGCCCCTGGCCGCCGCTACGGAACCCGCCCGCTCCCTCTTCGATCCGGAGCCGACCGGCACCACGCCGCCCACCGTGGTGGCCGGGACCTCCACCGGGTTCGCCGAGACCGGCGGCACGTCCGCCGGACCCGCCGAGTCCGCCGGCGTCACCGCCCGACCTGCCGAGCCCGCCGAACCCGTCAGTCCGGCGACCGGCCCGCTGATCGGCACCGGCTCGGACCGGGTGGATCCGACGGCCGACCCCACCTGGACCGCGACGCCGACCACCGTCGATCCGGGGCCGGCCGCCGACCCGATGACCGACGTGCCCCCTTCCTCCGCGACGGCGGACTTCCTGCCCGCCAACGAGGTGGAGGAGGACCTCCTCGGCGCGAGCGGCACCGGCAGCACCGACACCTTCCTCTCCACGCTGCTGCTGGCCCGCGTGCTGCTCCCGGTCACGCCCGAATCCACGCCGGGCAGCCGCCCCGGCGAACCGGGCTTCGTCTGGCACCGGGAGGAGTTGGACGGCGAGACCTGCGTGGTGGTCTACACGTCGCCGGAGCGGCTCGCCGACAACACCGACGCGCCGGTGGAGACGCTGCCGGTCAAGTTCGTCCAGCTCATCCACCGCTGGCCGGACGAGTCCTGGTCGTTCGTGGTCAACCCGGGCACCCCGATCGGGGCGAAGCTGCCCGGCGAGCAGATCGTCGGCCTGGCGAGCTGGGCCGCGGAGGTCGGGCTCGGCACCGACGCCGGCAGCGAGCCGGAGCCCTCGCCCGCGGAGGAACCGGTCGCCCGCACCCGGTACACCGCGCCCGCGCCGGACCCGGCCCGGCCCGTCGTCATGCAGAAGGCGGTCGCCCCCAGTCAACTCGCGTACTACCTGGAGCGCGGCTACGACCGGGTCTCCGGCTTCGTGCACCGGGCCGGCGAACTGGCCCACCTGACCACCCCGGCCGAGCTGTACGACGCCCTCGGCCTCGGCTACCCCGACTCGCCGTTCCGTCGGGACGCCGGGGAGATCTACGTGCTGCGGTGGCCGGCGCACCGGCCGAGCCTCTACCGCATTCCGTACGGGGGCCAGAACGAGGCGGCGATGCGGGCCATGGAGGGCTGGGTCATCGAGCGCCCGCCGTTCCGGGGCAACGGGTTCGCGCCGGGTGAGAGCAGCGACGTGGTGGCGGAGTTCAAGGTGGACAGTGCCCGGCTGCCGCACGGGGCGCAGCTCTGGCGGGTCGGCGCGGACGGCACCGAGCGGGTGGTCGCTCTCCTCGACACCGACGCGCTCCTGTGGCGAGAGGTCGGTGCCGGTGATGCGTGACGGTTACGTGGCCCGGTGGCGCGGGCGGGAGTACCAGGCCAGCCCGGACGGCGACACCGTCCGGCTCTACCAGCCGGAGCCGGGCGACGGCTTCGAGGAGGTACGCCCCGGCCGGTACGTGCGCGTCCTGCCGGTGACCGAGGTCGACGACCTGGCGTACGTGCGGACCACCTGCACCTGGCAGGGGCAGCCCTTCATCGTCCTCGCCGAGCACGACGGCTGGCTGCGCGTGGAGTACACGGGCGGTCGCTGGCCGGTCGCCCGGGCGCTCGGCCTGGAGGTGTTCGACTTCGGCGTCTACCAGGGTTGGGCACCCTCGGCGGAGGTCGCCGACCTGCGCGAGCAGCGGGTGTAGGGCGCGTCAGGACTTCGTCCAGCGCAGGATCTCGCCGAGCACCACGTCGCGGGCCTCCACGTGGGGGAAGTGTCCGACCCCGTCGAGCAGCCGCCACTCGTACGGCGCCACGACGTAGCGGCCGGAGCCCTGGGCGGTGCGCGGCAGGGAGGCGGCGTCGAGCGCGCCGTGCAGTTGCAGGGTCGGGGTGACCAGCGGCTTCTGCATCAGCCGCACGAACCGGTAGCCGTGCAGCCGCAGCACCGACCGGAACGCCCAGCGGTAGCCCTCCAGGGCGCAGAACGCGGCCTGCGGGATCCGCATCGCCTCCCGGCAGCGTTCCGCGTACGCGGCGAAGGCCGGTGAGGCCACCCAGTCCGGCCCTCCCCAGCGGCGCAGGATCTCCTCGACGGCCGCGGCGTCGTCCCGGGTGAGCACGTGTTCGTACCGGGGCATCTGGAACCGCAGGGTCGGGGTGGAGGCGGTGAACTGCCCACGCGGGTCGGCGAAGATGGCCGCGCGCAACCGCAGCGGGTGCGGCGCGCCGAGCACCACCAGCCGGCGGACCAGGGACGGGTGGAACGACGCGACCGTCCACGCGATCATGCCGCCGGCACCGCTCCCCACGAGCGTGGCCGACCGTTCTCCGAGTGCGCGGATCAGGCCGGCGACGTCGGCGGCGAGGGTGTAGCCGTCGTACCCCCTCGGGGGCTTGTCGCTCGCGCCGTAGCCGCGCAGGTCGACGGCGACGGCGCGGAAGCCGGCGTCGGCGACCGCCGGCAGCATCTCGTGCCAGGCCCACCAGTGTTCGGGAAACCCGTGCAGGAACAGCACCATCGGGCCGGTGCCGGCCTCCACGATGTGGAAGCGGCTGCCGTTGGCGCCGACGAAGCGGTGCGTCCACGGCCCCTCGGTGAGGACGCAGGACTCGTCGACGGCGCCGCCGCGCTGCTCGGTCATGGCAGACAGCCTAGGACCTGTGTGCCGGCCGGCCGTTGCGCCGGTGTGGCGGGTGGCCCGGATCGCTTCCCTCAGGTGACCGGAGCGATCTTCACGATGGTCGCCGGGGTGCCCGGTCCGCAGTCGACGGCGGGATCGGCGGGGCCGATCGTCACCCGCACCCAGGTGCCGGTGGCGAACGTGCCCTTGCCGGTGCCGTGCAGCGCGTACTCCCGGCCGTCGTCGGTGACCAGGCCGTAGCACGGCCCGTCGCCGCCCCGGGTGATCCGCCCGGCGAGCGCGTCGACCCGGCGCAGGTCGGTGGGCTTGCTCGGCGGCGCGGTCGGCGGGCCCGGGGTGGGCGGGCGGGTGGGCGACAGCGAGGGCCCGGTCCGTCCGGACGGTGACACCGGTCCGCCGGTCGGGGTGGTGGCCGGTTCGGTCGGGCCGCCGGTGCTCTCGGACGGGCTGGGTGCGGGGGTCTGCGGACCGGACACGGCGGGTCCCTTCTCGGTGCCCGGACAGCCGCTCAGGGACGCGGCGAGGGCCACGGCGGCCACGGCGGGCAGCAGGCTTCGGGTGGCGCGCATGACGGGTCAGACGTGCCGGGCGGGCGTGGCGTTCCCTCCGCCGGGTCTCCGGGAAGAGGGCGATGCCCGGGCAGGAGTCCTGCCCGGGCATCGCGTGCTGCGGATCGGTCGGTCAGGAGAAGCGGACCTTGATGGAGGTGCCCTTCTGCTCCAGAACCTTGATCTTGGTGCCGGTGGCGGGGAGCTTGACGCCGTGGTTCGGCAGCTCCTCGTACCAGTACTTCTTGGTGTCGTCGAACAGCGGCTGCGCCGCCTGGCCACGGATGTACTGCGGCTGGCTGTTGAGGTGCAGTGTGAACGAGTCCGCCTTCTTCAGGCTGAACGGCGCGTCGTAGACCTGGACCCGGGCCCGCCACGGCTGGCCGGTCAGGTTGTAGATCGGCCGCGGGTGCGCGTCGATGATCAGGTTACGACCCTCACCCGGGTGCTCGAACGTGTCGTTGTCCGCCCACCGCAGGTTCCAGTACGAGATGAGCAGGCCCTCCTGGTACGCGTAGTGGTCGACCCAGTCGGGCCGGGTGTTCGCGTAACCGAAGAAGTACGGGCCGGTCTTCAGGTACTTGTCGTACGAGACGTACGACCGGCTGCCCGCGATGTAGTAGTTCGCGAACATCCGGGTGTAGGTCTCCTCGACGATGTCCCAGCCCTTCAGGGCCCAGTCACCGGCACCGGCCTCGGCACCGTCGCTCAGGAGGGCTTGGCCGTCGGCGGTCACGGTGATCGCGTCACCGAAGAAGCCACCCTCGGACACACCGCCGTCGGTCTGGTACCGGAAGCGGAACTGCACGACCTTGCCGGCGGCGGCGTCCATCGGGATGGTGATGTCGACCCACTCGCCCTCGCTGCTGCCGTCCAGCGCCGGCTTCCCGCCGACCTCCTCGAGCGGCTCGCCGTCGACCGTGCCCGGCAGCGCCGTCCAGGTCTTGCCGCCGTCGAGCGACGCCTCGAAGAAGAGGTAGTCGAAGCCGGCCTCGATGTCGTAGCGGCCCTTCATCGACAGCGACGCCGACGACTTCCCGGTGAGGTCCAGGGTCCGGGTCATCGTGTTGTTGAGGTCGTCGTCGTTGCCGGAAAAGTACTGCTTGGTGCCCTCGAACGGCTTGCCGTTGTCGAAGGTGTACTCGCGCTCCGGCAGCACCACCACGGCGGCCTGCGGCTTGGCGGAGTTGTACTCCTGCGGGCCGAGGGTCATGGTGCGCTTCTGCCCGGCCACGACCACCTCGTAGTCGAGCCAGCCCAGCTGGAGCTTGTTCCACGCGCCGAGGTCACCGCCGCGCTCGCCGATGCCACCGTCGTTCTTGGCGCTCAGCCGGCTCTGGGCCATCAGGGTCCAGTGCTCGTTGTTGTTGTCCCCGCCGTTGAGGATGTTGTAGTCGTCCGGCAGGCCCAGGTCGTGGCCGTACTCGTGGTAGAAGACGCTGCGGCCGCCGTTCTCCGGCTGGATGGTGTAGTCACCGATCCACACGCCCGTGTCGCCGATCTGGGTGCCGCCGGCCGGGAAGTTGGTCGGACCGGTCGAGCCCTGGTCGGAGGCGAAGGCGTACCAGCGGTGGCTCCAGATCGCGTCCTCACCCTGGTTCGGGTCACCGTCGGCCATGTCGCCGCCGGCGTGGACGATCTGGAAGTGGTCGATGTAGCCGTCGGACTCGTTGAAGTTGCCGTTGCCGTTGAAGTCGTACCGGTCCCACTTGTCCATCGCCTTGACGTCCGCGGCGATCTGGGCATCGGTGCGACCCTGGGCCTTCTGGTCGGCGACCCACTGGTTGGCGGCGTCGCGGACCAGTTCCCAGACGTTCTGGCAGACGTTGCTGTTGCAGACCGCCGGGTCGTTGGCCGGGTCGTCGCTGTCGTCCGGGATCGGGTCGTTGGACCGGCCGTACCGGGCCTCGTTGTACTTGACCTTGACCCAGTTGCTGACCACGCCGTCGACGCTGTAGCGCCCCGACGACTGGGCCTCGTAGTACTGCTTCAGGGACTCGTCGCCCGGCTTGGTGCCGAAGTAGAGCTTGCGGAAGTGCTCCGGGCTGAAGTCCGCCTGCCAGACGGTCGAGTTGTCCACCGCGCGGTTCGGCTCGGGGATCTCGTTGTGCAGCGGACCGTCGAACCGGGTCGGGCCCGGCCAGTCGGGGTCGATGTCCTTGTCCGGGAACTCCGGGTGCCGCTCGTTGCCGAACTCGGCCAGGATCACGAAGACCTGGTCGGTGCGCTCCCGGGAGAGTTCGACGTACTGGTCCTTCTTGCCGCCCGCGCCGCGGGACCGGGCGGTGGCGCCGGTCGCGCCGGGCGCGCCGGCGGCGGTCTCACCGACCTTGACGACCGTGCTGCCGTTGATCCGCTGGGCCTTGGCCTTGCCGGACAGGACCTCGCTGAGGCCCTCCTGACGCAGGGCGCGGCGCTTGTCCTCCAGCGGGTTGGGCAGGTCGTGGTCGGTGTGGGCGGGCTCGGCGACCGACGGTGCGGACGTCGGCAGCTTCGGTTGCGGCGAAGCGATGGCGGACGGTCCGACCGCCAGACCCGTCGCTGTCAGCGAGAGCCCGAGCAGACCCACTGCGACTTTGCGCACGTGGTACCTCCGGTGTGAGGGAACCGGCCCAACGGGGGTGGGGGGCCGGGGATTGGATCCCACGGGTGGGACCAATGGTGAACATAGACACTCGTGTGACGGGTGGGAAGTCGGCCGCGTCGATTTGTGGCAGGAATTTGTTGGGAATGCTTTTCACTGTCACACCGCGACTCTTCGTCGGCGGGTGTGGCCTGCGTGAATGGCAGTGCGTGCCTGGGAAGCGACGAGTGTCTATCGGACCGGAGATGCGCAGAAAGCAGTGGGGCCGGTGGCGTCTCCGCCACCGGCCCCACTGGTAACCATGTTGTCAGTTGGTGACCTTGACGACCATGTCGTCGGTCGGGTTGGTGCCCTGCTGCAGGATCTCAATCTTGGTGCCGGTGCCGGCGACCTTGACCGAGTTCCACGGGTTGCTGTTGTTCCAGTACTTGTTCGCCCCGCTGTCGGTGAAGAGCGGGTTCGCCTCGAGCGCCGGGACCGTGACCGGAACACCATTGCGGTGGAAGGTCTGAGCCGGCTTGGCGTACAGGCTGAACGTGGCGTCGTACCCGTTGCGCCGGTTGCTGATCGTGCCCTGGCCGTCGACCTTGATCTGACCCGGCCGGACGTCGACCGGCAGGTTCAGGCCGTAGCCCGGGTGCTGCGAGGTGTTGTTGTCGCCGTACGCGTAGTTCACGTACCACACCAGCATGCCGGGCTGGTTCGCGAAGCGCTCGACGAAGTCCGGCCGGGTGGTGCCCCAGCCGAAGTTGTACCCACCGGTCCGCAGCGTGTCGTCGTACCCGAGGTAGGTGCGGTTCTCCGCGATGTAGAAGCGGGGGTACGTGTCGGTGACCGAGCCGGTCATCCGGGTGAAGCCCTTGGCCGTCCACGCGGCGTCCAGCGTCTCCGCGTCGTCGGTCCAGGCGGCAGAGCCGTTCTTGACCAGCGACACGTTGTCCAGGAACGCGCCGGCGAGGTGCACGCCGCCGTCGGTCTGGTAGCGGTAGCGGAACTGCACGGTCTGCCCGGCGTACGCCGACAGGTCGTAGGTCAGGTCGACCCAGTTGCCACTGGTGGAGCCGTCGACGCCGGTCTCGCCGGAGTCGATGAGCGAGTTGCTCAGCGGAGCCCAGGTGGCGCCACCGTTGGTGGACACCTCGGCGTACAGGTAGTCGTAGTCCTCTTCGATGTCGTACCAGGCCTTCGCGGTGATCGACGCGGAGGTCGCACCGGTCAGGTCCAGCTGGCGGGTCAGCGTGGTGTTCAGGTCGTCCGCGCTGCCGCCCCACCACTCGTTCGCACCCGCGAACGGGGTGTTGTACGAGGTGGTCTGGGTCTGCGCCGGCAGGTTGACCACCACGGCCTGGGCCTTCGGCCCGTCACTGTCGCCGGCCGGCCCGAGCGTCACCTGGGTGCTGCCCTTGCCGTACTCGACGGTGGTGTGGTTCAGCCAGCCGAGGTACAGCTTCGACCACGGGTCCATGTAGCCCGGGGTCGACCCGATGTCGTCCGTGCCGCGGCTCAGCCACGAACCGGAGGACATCAGGCTCCAGAAGCCGACGCCGTTGTCGCCGCCGGCGGTGTCGTACAGGTCCGGCAGACCGAGGTCGTGGCCGTACTCGTGGGCGAACACGCCCAGACCGCCGTTCTCCGGCTCCGTGGTGTAGTCCCGGATCCACATGCCGGTGTCACCGATCTGCACACCACCGGAGAGGTTGCCCGCCGGACCCGCGGAGCCCGCGAGGTTCGGGAAGGCGGCCCACCGGTGCGACCAGATGGCGTCCTCGCCCTCGGCGCCGCCGCCGGCCTCCTCGCCCTCACCGGCGTGCACCGCCTGGAAGTGGTCGATGTAGCCGTCGGCCTCGTTGAAGTCGCCGTCGCCGTCGAAGTCGTACCGGTCCCAGACGTCGAACTGGGCCAGGTACTCCTTGATCTGCTCCGGCGTCTTGCCGGCGGCGACCTGGGCCTGGTACCAGGCGGTGGCGCTGTCCTTGACGAAGTTCCAGTAGCCGTCCGCCTCGGAGATGGCGTTGCTGCCGTACCGGGCCTCGTTGTAGGGAACCTTGACCCAGTCGCTCACGTCGCCGTTGAGCGTGTAGCGACCGCCGGACTGCTTGTAGTAGAAGTCCCGCATCGACTCGCCCGAACCGAACATCATGTCCTGGAAGTGCGCCCGGTTGAAGTCCGGCCGCCACAGGGTGCTGTTGTCGTCGGTCGCGTCGCCGTCCCAGTTGCGGTCCGGCTCGGGGATCTCGTTGCGCACCGGGCCGGCAGCGCCACCGGTGCGAGGGTCGGTCTTGTCACCGAACTCGACCAGCATCGTGAACAGCGGGTCGGTCTTCGGCGCCTGCTGGTACTCGACGAACAGGTCGTCCTTGACCTGGATGACCTTGGAGCCGTTGCGCGTCTGGAGCTTGGCCTTGCCGGAGAGCAGGTCGGCGATGGCCTGCTTGCGGATCTCCCGCTGCTGATCCGACTTCGGATCGGGGAGGTTGTCCTTGCCGTGCTTCGCCTTGTCGGAACCGGGGGTCGGGTCCGCGGCCGGTGCGCCGGAGGCCGGCGCCGACACGACTCCCGCCGCCAGCAGCGCGGCCGCGGCCGAGGCCAGACCGGCTGTGACTCGTCTCCTCAAAGGTCCTCCTCTTTGTGGATCTGTTACATGGCAGTGACGGATCGAGCCGTGACTGTCATGTGATGCGGCACTCACCTTTACAGAGAGGTGGGGCGCTTGTCACGGGTGAATTGATGCCCGGGGCGACGATGTCGGGGGTTCATACCATGCCAAATACGGACCAAAGGCTTCACGATTGCGACCTGAGTTCACATCACGTTTCGGCCACGATCACTTAGAGTGATCGCGGTTATGGGGTCCCCATCGGAGAGCGCCGGGCAGCGCGAAAGTGTCACATCAAATGGCTGGCGGACACGATGGCCGTCACAAGAAGCGGGGCCCGACCGGAGCAGTGTGCTCCGATCGGGCCCCGCCGTGTTGCCGGTCGGGCGAAACGGTCAGTTCGCCGGGGTCACGTGGACCGTGGCGTACGAGTTGTCCTTCGCCGCCTTCTTGATGGTGATCGTGACGCCGTACGCGGCGTCCTGGTCACCCGGGTTGCCGCTGCCGAGCACGGTGAACCCGAGGTCGGTGCCGTACAGCCCGGTGGCCGGGCTGCCGTCGGCGTTGGTGACGCGGGTCGTGTAGGGCACGTTGCCCTTCGACGGGATCACCACCGACGCGTCGACGTCCCGGGCGAAGAGCGACGAGCCACGCACCTCGATGCCCGGGTACCAGCCCTTGGCGTCGGTGAACGCCGACACCGCCGGCTGGGCACCGAAGCTGGTGCAGTACTCGCTGTACGGCTCGCCCGTCGCCTCCAGGCACTCCTTGAAGGGGTACGTGGGGTTGAGCGAGAACGCCGCGTTGGCGGACTGCGGACGGCTGGGCAGGTTGTCCAGCGTCGACGGGTCCTTCACGGCCGCCTCGCCCTGGCGGCGGTACGGGTCGAAGTGCGAGTCCACGATCAGCAGGCCGCCCTTCGAGCCGTAGCTCGGCAGCGCGGTCGAGTTCGCGGTGACGTGGTTGTCGTTGCCCATCGTGGTGTCCCGGTACCACACCAGCATGCCCGGCGCGTTGTAGGAGATCTTGTCGACCTTCCACGCGTCGCGCGAGTAGACGGTGTCGTAGCCGTACTTCAGGCCCTCGTCGAACCCGTCGAAGTTGCGCCACTCGGCCAGGTAGTAGTGCGCCTGGGTCGAGGTGCCGCCGTCGATGTGCCAGCCGGCGCCGGTCGTGTCGACGAACGTGCCGCCGGTGGCGGTCCAGCCCGCCGTTCCGTTCTCGACGTCGTCGCTCCACGTGGTGGCGCCGCCACCGGTCACCGAGAAGTCGTCGGCGAACCAACCCTTCTCGAGGAACGCCTCGTCGGTGGCGTACCGGAGGCGGACCTGCACGGTCTGACCGGCGTACGCCGACAGGTCGACGTAGTCGTGCCGCCAGCCGTGGGTGTCACCGGTGAGGCCGTACTTCTTGTTGCCGAAGTCGACCATGCGGCCGTTCGGGTCCGCGTAGCCGTCGTCGGTGGTGACCAGCTTGCCGGTCGAGTCGTAGACCTTCTGCTCGGCCCAGGTCGTGCCGCCGTCGGTCGAGACCTCGACGAAGCCGTAGTCCCAGTCGGCCTCGATGACGAAGTTGTTCCACATCCAGAACTTCGCGTCGGCCGCCGCCGGCACCGCCACCTGACGGGCGATCTTGACGTCCGCCCAGTCCTGGTCGGCACCGGAGTACCACATGTTCGCGCCGCTGTGCGGCGTGGCGAGGGTGATCACCTTGTTCGGCAGGTTGATCTTGATGCCGTCCCTGGTGCCCACCGGGGTCCGCGAGTTCTGGCCCAGCTGCACGTCCCGCGGGGACGAGCCCGGGGCGATGGTCAGCGGGTCGGCCCAGCCGAGGATCCACTTGTCCCAGAGGCCCATGTGGGTCGGCAGCGCCTGGAAGATCTCACCGGAGTGCGAGCCCGAGGCCATCAGGTCCCAGAAGTCGACGTCCGAGTCGGCGTTGCCCGAGGTGTCGTAGAGGTCCGGCAGACCGAGGTCGTGGCCGTACTCGTGGGCGAAGACGCCGACGCCGGCGTCCTCCGGCTGCACGATGTAGTTCGACACCTTCAGCTCGGTGCCGGGGATCGTGTAGCCGCCGACGATCGACGACGAGTGCGCCCAGACGGCGTAGGTGCCCTGCGCGCCACCACCGGCGGACTTGCCCTTGCCGGCGTGCGCCAGCACCAGGTGGTCGATCACGCCGTCCGGCTCGAAGACGTTGCCGTCACCGTCCCGGTCGGCCTGGTCCTCGATGTCGTAGTCGGCCCACGGGAAGTTCGGGTCCATCGCCGCGAGCGCGTCGATCGCGTCGGTGGCCAGCCGCCCGGCGCCCTGCGGGTTGTCCGGGTGGCCGTTCATCGACTGCTGCCGCCCGGCGACCCAGTTGCCGTTCTCGTCCTGGAAGCAGCGGGAGGCCGCGTACCAGCCCTCGGAGTGCGGCACCTTGATCCACGGGCTGGCCTGCCCGTCGACCGTGTACGCGCCCTTCGACATCTCCAGGTACATGTTGCGCATCGTCCGGCCGGCCAGGTTGATGCCCGGCTTGCCGTCCGGCCCGGTCAGGTCGGTGCGGACCCGCTCGGTGATGCCCTCTGAGGTGTAGAGCATCTTGTTGTAGTGGGCGGGGGAGAAGTCCGGCACCCACATCGAGTTGTTGTCGAGCTTCGGCAGGCTCGCCGGGTTCGGGATGTTGTTGTGCAGCGGTCCGTTCTGGACGGTGCCGAGGACACAGCTCCGGTCCTCGAAGACCGTCTTGGGGACCATGACGTTGGTGAAGTCGTCGTTGGCGTTCTCGTTGAACTCCACCAGCAGGGTCAGCAGCTTGGCGGTCTGGGTGCCCTTGGCCTGCTTGATCTGCCGCGGGTTCTTGCCCGTCTTGATCGCCTCGGCCTCGATCTTCGCGAGCTGCTTGGCGGTCACCGGGTTGCCCCGGGCGAACTTGCGGTCGTACGCCCGCGCCTCGTCGACGGCGGGCGCGTGGACGCCACCCTTGCCCTTGACCTCGCGACCGTCGCTGTCCGGTTGGACGGCGGGCTCCGAGTAGTTGATGTAGTACTCGTCGGCCCCGATCGTGGCCCGGGGGGGCCCGGACTCGGCCGCCGCCGAGCTGCCGGTCACGGTCAGTGACGCGGCCGCCAGGGCGACGGCGGGCAGCGCGACGAGCAGCCGTCGACGCGACCCGGATTGGGATTTCTGGTTCATGCCACTCCATTTCTCGGGCATGGGTGAGAGGGAGTCGGTCGGCACACGGGCATCGATGTGACATCCATCGAACCGTCCGACCTGCGTGAACATAAATCAGAAACAACATGAACGACAGGGCTGGAGCCTGCCTGTGTCCGTTCAGCTTCTCCCTGCTCACCCGACCGACCGATGTGACAGTGGCCCTGCGCTCGGTCACGTACCCGTAAGACATGACGGTGGGTGGGGGGGCGCGCCGGCCGCCCCCCCCCCCCGGGTTTGACGGGCCGGTATGAACGGGGGGGTTTTCCCCCCCCCAAACCCCGCGGAAACACAGAAAAAACCCACCCGAGATGTGGGGGGGGGCCA
>NZ_JBFAMU010000084.1:0-14647 GCF_040656655.1 Micromonospora sp. NPDC049799 | reverse complement strand
GTCCCGCAGCAGCGGCAGGGTGATCCGGAAGAACGTGTGGAAGCGGCCCGCGCCGTCGAGCAGCGCCGCCTCGTAGATGTCCTTCGGGATCGACTAGACCTGGCCGCCCGGCGGCGCCTGGCCGGGGAGGCGTGATGGACGCGCTGGACCGGCTCGCCGAGCCGGGTCTGGACCTGCTGCGCCGCGTCGACACGCTGCTCGCCGCCGGCGCGCCCGACGGTCACCGGGTCTGGCCACTGCTGCGCCGGATGCAGGTGCTCCCCGGCGAGGCCGTGCGCAACTTCGTCGACCTGCACCCGGCGCCGTTGGCCGGCGCCGGCCACGGGGTGCGCCGGCTCGTCCGGGGGTACGACGAGGTGTCCGCCACGCTGACCGACCCGGTCCTCTGGTCCGGGCCGGCCGCGTCCGCGTACGGGCAGGCGCGCACCGCCCTGCTGCACCATCTCGACGAGGGGCCGGACAGCCTGGTGGGGCGGCTGGAGTCGACCGCCGGCTACGCCGACGCGCTCGCCGCCTGGGTGGAGGGCAGTCGGCTGGCACTGGCTCGGGCCCTGGCCGACGTGATCCGCTCGGCCGAGGCGGTGGCGGTCGTCGCCGCCACGTCGGTGTCGGTCGGCACGACGGGTCGGAGCACGTCGGGGACACCGGGGGGAGTCGAGGCCGCCGAGATCGCCGCGCGGGTGCTGGCGGTGCTGTGCGTCGCGTACGACGGGGCGGAGACGATCCTGCGGGAGTGGGCCCCCAGCCTGGCCGAGTCCCGGTGGCGGGCACCGGCGGCCGAGCGCACCCGCTACGACACGCCCACGCGCGTCGGCTGGTGACGCCACGGCCGGTAGCCGTACCGCGACGCCGGCGGGCCGGCGCCGGACGGCGGACGTAGGGTGAGTGGATGGGCATGCTCTGTGCGGTCAGCTTCCAGCGGTACGGGCGCCTCTACTACCTGGACCCGGGTGACCTGCGTCCGCAGGTCGGCGACAAGGTGCTGGTGCCGACCGACGACGGGCCCGAGGTGGCCGAGTGCGTCTGGGCCGCCCAGTGGGTCTCCGAGGAGACCGAGGGGTTCCCCCGGCTGGCGGGGCTCGCCCAGGAGGAGGACCTCCGCCGCGACGAGGCGCTGCGCCGGCGTAAGGCCGAGGCGAAGGTCGCCGCGAAGCGGCTCATCCGGGAGCACGGCCTGCCGATGAAGGTGGTCGCCGTGGACCACGTGCTCGGCGGCGCCGAGAGCGGCAGCGAGCGCAGCACGATCTACTTCACCGCGCCGCACCGGGTGGACTTCCGGTCGCTGGTCCGTGACCTCGGGGCGACCCTGCACTGCCGGGTGGAGCTGCGCCAGCTCTCCGCCCGTGACTCGGCCCGCGTCCAGGGTGGAATCGGCTCCTGCGGTCGGGACCTGTGCTGCGCCACGTTCCTCACCGACTTCGAGCCGGTGACCATCCGGATGGCGAAGGACCAGGACCTGCCGCTCAACCCGCTGCGCATCTCCGGTGCGTGCGGCCGGCTGATGTGCTGCCTGAAGTACGAACATCCCCTGTACCAACGCTTCCAGGAGTCGGCACCGGCCGTCGGCACCCGCGTGACCACACCCGAGGGCGACGGCCGGGTGGTCGGCCACAGCGTTCCCCGCGACGCGGTCACCGTCCGCCTAGACGCCGACGGCTCCCGCTGCTCATGCTCCCGCGCCTCCGTCTGCGCCCCCCGCCAGTCCCACGACCAGCACTACAACTCCTAACCCCCCACCCCCCACCCGCCACCCTGCCCGCCCCGTGCGTTGATCAAGAGATTTGCGTCAGGATCCGTGGCCCCGCCGGCGCAAACCCCTTGATCAACTCTGCGGAGGGGTTGGTCCGGTGAGGCGGACGGGGGGTTCGGCGAGGCGGGGGAGCAGGGGAGTCTTCGGGGTCAGCCAGCTGGAGGTGGGGGACTGGTCGGGGTTCACCTGCCAGTTGCGGGACACGCGGTCGACGGCGATCGGGTAGAGCGTGAGGGTGCCGTCCGGGTCGATGCGCATCCGCAGGAACGCCTTGGCGTCCTCGATGCCCTGCCCGGCGAAGAGTTCGTTGACGTTCACCCCGAAGGCGCCGGCGACCAGCAGGTACGCGGCCACCACCTGACTGGCCACCAGTCCGATCACGGGGCCGTAGAGCACCGCCGCGGCCACCACCGGCAGCGGCCACGGCCAGTCGTAGAACGGCAGCGACAGCCAGGCCCCCGTGCCCAGGGCGGCGAGACCGAGGTGGGCCGTGCCGTGGGCGACCCCGAGGATCCAGTGCCGGACGTGCCGCTTGCCGCCGGCACTCGGCGGCTTCGCGAAGACGGCCGCGCCGAGCAGCGTCACCAGCAGCATCGCTACCAGCGGCACGCTGAACAGACGCTGGTCGGTCCCCTCGCGATGCGTCGCGACGCCGGCCATCGCCAGCATCAGCAGCGTGTGCACGGTGCCGAGGAGCGTCGTGAAGCCCGGGTTGCGCAGCGGCAGCCGGCCGAAGATCCCCCACCCGTACCGCCGGGACCGCTCCGCGTCCGGATAGCGGCCCGCCAGGTCGTACGGGTGGGACACGCTGGCGCGCCGGGCCAGGGTGTCGCGCGGTGGCACCTCGATTCGCTTCGGGAGCTTGTGCGTCGGGTAGAGGTACGCGCCACCGCCCCCGCAGGTGACCAGTTGCCGGTCCGGCCCGGCGTACCGGGCGTAGTGGTGCAGGTCGCCGGAGACGAGCAGCCGTACCTGCGCCCCGGTCGGCGCGACGATCGTGCGGATGAAGTAGTCGATCGAGTCGTACGCCGTGGGATGGTCGACGGCCTTGACCCAGGTCGGTGCCGGCACGGCCAGGATCACCCTGCTCTGCGGCCCCAGGCGCTCGGCGACCGTGTCGAAGTAGGTGAGCTGCGGATCGTCGAGGTACGACCCGGACTGGTCGTCGAGGCCGAGCAGCCACCAGCCGGCCGGCAGTTCCACCGCGAAGTACGAGCGGGACTGGCCGGTGCCCCAGCCGCCGAAGTGCCGGTCCCGGGACCGGACGAACAGCCGGAGGAACGCGGTCAGGCCGTCGTACCAGTCGTGGTTGCCGGGCACCGCGAACAACGTGGGCCGCGCTGCGGGGGTGACCGGGAGCGCCGCCTGGTAGGGACCCTTGCAGCGGTCCTCGTACGCCTCGTACGCCGCCGACGGATAGACCTGGTCGCCGCCCATCACCAGGGTCTGTGCGCGGGGCAGCCGATGCCCGTCGACCTCCAGCTCCGGCTGCGCCAGCAGGTACGCGACGGAGTAGGTGGCGTTGAAGCCGTCGCCCAGGTCGGCCACGTAATCCAGCCAGAGCCCGCCGTCCGGGCCGATCTGCTTACCGATCTTCGCGTCGAGGGCGTTCTGCAGCTCCCGTTTGTCCAGGTACGCGCCGAAAAGCATCGCGAGGAGCGTACGGATGCCGGTGCTGATCAGCAGGAACGGCGCGAGCCACGGGACCGGCCCGCGCGGTGTGAAGCCCAGTTCCTGCGGGTCGGTGCTGCGCGGACGGCGGGCCTGCCGTCCGCCGGCGGCCTCGCTGGCGTGCGGACCGGATGGGGTGGCCTCGCCGGGCGGCTCGGGATCGTCCGTCATCCGCCGGAGCGTAGTACCGCCGCGCCGGGGTCGCTGTCCGGTGGACGTCCGATCGCGCCGTCCGTCCGGTTCCCGCGGGTGGGAGGGATCCCGTTCGGACGGAGCTAAGGGCGTGCACTACACTTGACGATCGTTGCCGCCTTAGCTCAGTCGGCTAGAGCGACGCACTCGTAATGCGTAGGTCGACGGTTCGATTCCGTCAGGCGGCTCGGTGAAGAAGCCCAGGTCAGAGACCTGGGCTTCGCCGTTTCCCGAGGTCGATCACGCCGCCGTTCGTGGTGCCGGTCCTTAGATGGTCCTTGTCCCGTGCCGCGAACGCTTCGTCCAGGCGGTTGGCGACCGCGTCCAGGTCGTCACCGAACAGGCCCGCGTACACGTCCAAGGTCATCGACGCCGAGGCGTGCCCGAGCATCCGCTGCACCGCCTTCACGTTGGCGCCCGCCGCTACGGCCAGACTCGCCGCCGTGTGCCGCAGGTCATGAGGGGTCAGCCCGTCCAGGCCGACCGACGCCGCAGCCGGCGCGAAGACACGCGACCGGAAGTTGGTGTTGCGCAGAGGCCCACCGTTCGGAGCGGTGAACACCAGTGCGTCCCGACGCTTTCCAGCGACGTGTGCAGCCAGCTCGTCGACGAGGAACCGCGGAATCGGGACCGAGCGGCGCTGGTGATTCTTCGGCGTGCCCTCCACCAGCTCCCCGCCGACCTCCGCGAAAGCCACCGCCACGGTCACCCGACGCCGCAGCAGATCCAGGCGCGACACCCGAAGCGCCGACGCCTCACCCCACCGCAGCCCGGTGTAGGCCAGGAACCGCACCAGCAGCCCATAGCGTCCGCACGCCTCCGCGAGCCTCGCCACCTGGTCGTGGTCCAGGAACACCGGCTCCTCCTTGACCACCCGAGGTAGCCGCACGCCCTCTGCCGGATTCCGAGACATGCGGCCATCCCGTACCGCGTGCGCCAGCGTCAGCGACAGCACCCGGTGCGCGTACCGCACCGTTGCCGGAGCGAGCCCGGACGCGGCGAGTCGCTGGACCCAGGCCGCCACCTCCGCGTACGAGACTGCCGAAAGCGGTATGTGCTCCCACGTCGGAAGGATCTGCCGGCGTAGCGCCAGCTCGTACCGGGCGCGAGTCGACGGCTTGAGCTGAACCTGAGCCATCATCCATTGGGATGCCCAGGTGCCCACCGTCACCCGCGCGCGAGCTGGGTCGATCCAGTCGCCTCGTGCGATGGCGGCCTTGGCTGACGCCTCCCACCGCTCCGCGTCCGACTTCCGGTCGAAGTGTCGAGCAATCTGCTTGCCTGAGGCGTCATAGACGCGTGCCCGCCACTTCCGATTCGGCCGCTTCTCCACGCTCACGGCTACCCCGCCTGCTTGGCGAGCCAGGCCCGCACATCGGCCGGGTCGTATCGGAGATGACGACCAACCCGAGAAGCGCGCGGCCCGATCCGCCGGTATCGCCACTGATAGAGGGTGCTCACCGGCACGCCGAGAAACGTCGACACATCCTCAGCCGTCCACAGCGGCTCGATCATCCGGGTCTTCATGCTGCTCCCTCCTGTGTTGTGTCGGTTGCCGAAACATCGGGTGGTGCCTGGGTGCGTCTGGCGGCGTCGAGCTGGGCGCGCCATTGGATGCGTTCAGATATCGCCCGCAGCACGCGGTGGCCGAGGGGCGGCACGTCAGGGTCGGTGGGCCTTGCCAGCTCCCAGGCGTGGCGATGTTCGCCGCCGGCCGGGGCAGTGTCGGCGTCGGTGGTGACACCGAGCAGTGCCTTGACCCACTCGCGGCGGTCGGCCCGGTGGTCGGTGAGCGTCTTGCCGGACCACTGTCGGGAGATGAGGACGCGCCGGCCGCCGATGCCGAGGGTGTCGCGCTTGTGGACCTTGTTCTTGCAGTTACCCGGCCGCAGACCCGGCCGCGCCTTCTTCGGCTGGACGCCGTAGAGCAGCCAGTTGGCGCACCGCTCCGAGCACGGCGTGTGCCGCAGTTCCTGCCAGAGCCGTTCCAGGTGGGCGCGTTGCCGGGCAGTGGTGACTTGGTGGCAGTCGGCGGCTTGTTTGGTGAGGTATTTGGTGATGTAGCCGACGCACCGGTCGGCGTCCTTGGTGCCGGCGAGCACGCCCTTGGCGTCGACCTGGCTACCGAAGCGGACGACGTGCACCGGGGTGGCGTCGAGTTCGGCGTCGACCTGGTCCAGGGCGTCGTCCCACGACGGCAGGAGCCGGCCGGTGTCCGGGTCGGTGTAGCCGGCGGTGTCGGCGTCCCACTGCGGCGCTCGGCCGGGTTCGTAGACCCGCTGCTCGACGGAGGGCCACCACACCTGGTGGTAGGTGGCGGCGGCGACCTGGCGGACGAGGGCGCGGGGGATGGTGCCTCGGATGGCGAAGTGCGCGTGCGGGGCGAGCCGGCGTTGCGGCTCGACGGCACCGGCGTATTGGACGTTCCATCCGACCGCCCGGCGCAGGTTCTGCCAGAACCGATCCAGCAGCCGCGGAAAGTGCACGGCGTCCCAGGCGGCCCGCCGGTAGTCATATGCGTCCGGGTCGACGGGTGTGCCGTCGGAGTGGACGCGGCCGTAGGAGCCGAGGGTGAGGGTCAGGAACATCGACGGCCGGAACACGGTCCCGGCACGGCCCTCATACGTGCGGCCCACGGTGCGGTTGTCGACGGGCAGGCGGGGAAGGTCCGGAGCGTCCTGCCGCCGCTTGGTCGACCGGACCCGCCGCTTGCCGTCGCTGTCGTCCTGGTCGTCGCTGGCGTGCGGCGGCGCTGGGCGACCGCGCATGCCTTCGGTGGTGATCTGTGATTCCAGTTCCGCGATCGCGTCGTCCAGGTCCGCCACCTGCTCCCACTGCGAGACGCGGGCGGCTTCATCGCGGGCGAACTCCAAATGGGCGCGGGCGACGATCAGGCCGCGTTGCGCATCGGTGGCCGGGGCGGGTCCGGGGTCGGGTTCGTCGGTGCGGTGCCAGCCTTCCCGGATCTGCTGCTGCCGTAGCCGGCGGGCGCGGGTGGCGCAGGCGGGGCACTTGCTCTCTTGGGTGGCGCCGCAGGGCATGTCGATGACTTCGGTCTGCCCGGAGTCGAGGTCGGTGCGGCGCAGGGAGACGGGTCGGGTGCAGACGCCGTAGTCGGCGGCCAGATCCTTGACCACGTCGACGGAGCGGGGCATGAGCATCCGGGCGGCCCGCGAGCCCGGCCTTGGCTCCACCACGGGGGCGGGGTCGAGGCCGGGCAGCATCGGGGTGAGCGTCATCGGCCCACCTCCACCATGAGGTCACGGACGCGGACGGTCGGGCGGATGTCGGTGGCGTGGTCGTCACGGTGCGGGTCGAACACGGCGATACCGGTCCGGGTGGTCTTCGCCCGGTACATCGCGGCGTCAGCGTCTGCGAGGGCGGCGGCCAGGTCGCCGGTGGTGGGTGCGAGTCCGATGCTGGCGGTCACCGAGACGGTGACGCCTGAGGGGAGCCGGACGGGGGCGGCGATCGCAGCGGCCAGCTGGCGGCCGGCGGTCACGGGGTCGAGGTCGCAGAGCAGGGCGGCGAACTCGTCTCCACCGAGGCGGGCGGCGATGCCGTGCACGGTGGCGAGGCGGGCGGCGACGGCACGCAGGACGGCATCTCCGGCGGCGTGGCCGTGGGTGTCGTTGACCGGTTTGAAGCCGTCCAGGTCGATCACCGCGACCCACGGCCGGGCGGGGGCGAGCTGTTCCCAGCCGGCGGCGAGGCCGGCGCGGTTGGCCAGTCCGGTTAGCGGATCGCGCAGGGACGCGCGTTGCAGGGCGGCCAGTTCGTAGCGGGCGACGTAGAGGGAGTAGCGGTCCCAGCAGAACAGGGCGACGACGCCGACGAAGGCGAGAGCGGACAGCAGGGCGTTGGTCATCGGGTCACCTCTCCGATCAGCGGGACGCCGTTGCGGCGGGTGAAGGCGGCCGGCGACACCGGAGCCACCGGGGCCGGGCGAGCCGGCTCGACGGGGACCAGGGCGACGGGCTCAGGCACGGTCGGCGCGGGGGCGGGGACAGGAGCCGGCGGGGCCGGGTGCTCGACCGGACGGGCCGGCGCGCTGCGCTCGTCGGCGTGGCGGTCCGGGGCGGGGTCGACGGCCGGGGCGGGTGCGGGTGCGGTGGTGAGGACGAGCTTGGACAGGCCGATGAACGCCAGCGCGGGTACGGCCGAGAGCAGCCACCCGGACAGGCCCGGCTTGGCCACGGCGAGCTGCGCGGCAAGCGAGAGGGCGACGGCGGCGACGAGCAGGAACATCGGGTAGCCGATCGGCCCGCCGGTGCGGCGGCGACGCCTGATCGTCAGTAGGGCGGCGACGGGGACGAGTTCGGAGATGACGGCGTTGGCCCAGCCGAACCACTCGCCGGTGCCGGCGCGTGAGTTGTCGAGGGTCCAGTCTTTGACGTGGGTGAAGGAGGCGGCCCCGGCGAAGCCGGCGACGATGAGCAGGATGAGGACCAGGACCAGGCCCTCGACACGGTCCGCGCGGGTGGCGGTGGGGTGCGGCTTCATGCGGCACCGTCCAGGATCTCGCCGTCGATGACGCGCAGCCGGCCGTAGGTCTGGGCCATGTCGCGGATCTCGTCATCGGTCAGGTAGGAGAACCGGACCCGCATCGGCGTGGGGTTGCCGTCGATGACGACGAACCCGACGCCGGGCAGGGACTGCGGGATGCGGTCACACAGCGCGCCCCGGTCCCGCATCCCGTCCCCGAGGACCAGATCGACCTGCGCGGCTTCGGCGAGTCGGAGGCCGATGCGGGTGGGGAACAGGTCCCGGAAGGGCAGCACCTCCTTGCGGGGGTCCTGAATCGCCGCGACCACGTGCACGCCCACCGCGCGGCCCTGCGAGAGCAGGATCGAAAGCGCCGCCTTGATGCGGTCCTTGAGCTGCCGGTCGGTCAGGTACGCGGTGAGGTTCGCCAGCTCGTCAATGACGACGACGATCAGCGGCTCATCCGGGGTCGGGGTGTGCTGGCGGGTCCGGCCGTAGAGCTTCCCGGCCCGGTCCTTGGCGACCGAGGCGGCTTCCTCGATCAGCTCACACATCGCGGCGTAGTCCTTACGAGCGAAGCGGGTGAACATCGGCGCGCCCATCCCGAGTTCCATGCCGCCCTTCGGGTCCAGGCCCCAGATCTGCACCAGCCCGGAGGTGACACCTGCGGCAAGGGAGCGGACCACGGACCAGATCACCGAGCCCTTCCCCGCGCCCGTCGCACCCACCACGAGCACCTGAGTGCCGAACAGCCGCAGCTCGTAGCCGTCGCCGTCCTCCTGACGGCCAACCGGCAGGGCGGTGAACTCCGGGACCGCCGGGACGGGCAGGGGGCGGACGAGCTTGGCGAGGGGGTCACCGCGGAACAGGTGCAGCAGCACCACATCCGGACGCGGACCCGGCACGGCCTTGACCTGCCGGACACCGAAGGTGTGCGCGAGGCGTTCCGCCACCTTGGCGAAGTCGTCCGGGATCTGCCCGGTCACCATCCGCACCGTCACCACGTCCACCCCGGAGGCGCAGCGGACCCGGCGCAGGACGGGCAGCACCGTGTGGGCGTCGAACGAGACGGCGAGTTTGGCGGTGACCATCGCGGCGTGCCAGTTGCGGCGGTACACCATCCGGCGGTAGCGGGACAGGATCGGCCACCAGCCGAACCGCAGCCACGACGCCCGGTGCCCGTACGCCCACCCCGTCGAGACGACGGCGACCAGGCCGACGACGCCGACCGGACCGGCCCAGCCGTACCGGAAGTAGAGCCAGGCGAAGAAGACGGCCGGGGCGGTCAGGTACCAGAAGCGGACCAGGACCACGGCCAGGCGGCCGAGCGCCTTGGCGGTCCACCACGACAGGGCCAGCCACATCGGTATGCGCACGAACGGCGTGCGGACGTTGATCGGAGCCGAGTCGATCCGGTCGCCCCGGATCACGTTGACCAGCGGCATCTCTCAGCCCTCCCCGACAGCGGTGGCGAACAGGGAGCCTTGGCCCGGCGTGCCGGGACGACGACGGACCACCCGGCGACCGACCGGGGTCCGGGTCGGCATCAGGGCGGCGAGGTCGACCGGGCCGGTCTGTGGGGCGGGGACGTGGCGGGTCATGGTCGGCAACCACCGGCCCCGACCGAGCACCGCCCGCAGGTCGACACGGTCGGAGACGTGCGGGGCGATCAGGTCCGGGTCCAGGTGGCGCAGCTTCACCACCGTCCGCGCCAGAGCAGCAGCAGCGGCCGAGATCTCCACCAGAGCGGCGACCCGGATCGCGTCGGCGGGGATGGTGGTGTAGACCTCGCGGGCGGCCCGGATACCAGGACCGGCCAGCCGCATCACGGTACGGCGGTGGGTGCGACGGTTCGGGGCAAGGCGCGGGTTCCCGACGATGCGGGCAGCGTCAGCTAGCGTGGGCATCAGCCCAACTCCTTCCAGGAGACGAGGGTGAAGCGCGGGGCGGGGGTCGTCCTTGGCGGGGTTGAAGTCCCGCCCCGCGCATCCGAATCTGGTCAGGCCGCCTGCTTGACGGCGGCGGGCTCGGTCATGGCACCGGCGCGGATCGACCACGCCTGACGCGCCCGGCACTTCCCCGAGCCCTTGCACCGCTGCGAATCCACATACGGCGTCAGAGTCACGTCGGTGAACATCACCGCCGGCGGGTAGCCGGGGATCTTCGACGCCGGCGGGACCGGCTGAACCGGCGCGGCGATCTTCACCTTGACCTCCTTCGACCCGCCGAACTTGCCGGCCTCCGGGTCCAGGTCGAGAACCTTGACCACCCACAGCCGCTCGCCGGTGTCCTTGTCGCGGGCCTGGTCGTCGCCCTGTCCGCGCTTGTCGAAGTCCGTTACCGGCTCCACCCCGAGGCACAGGGCGCCAGCCGGGAAGACGTAGTCGAACGGAACCGGGACCTTGATCGTGTTCGGGACAGCCATGCCCCTACCTCCTCGCTCTGACGGTCGACAACCTGCCGGCCGCACGCCTTATGCACATCTGCATAAGGCCATTGAGGACAGTATGCACGCGTGCATATCGATGGGCAAGCGTTTCTATCGATGCGAAGAGGAGGGTTCAGCGGATGCGGCGCACCGGCATGAAGGCCAAGGAAGCTAGAGCCAGCAGACCTGCGGCGGCGGCGAAGGGCGCGCCGAGGCCACCGGCATCGGCGACAACACCCCCGAGGACGGAACCCAGGGCGGCCGAGCCGATACCGAAGAGGCGAGTCGAGGAGACAACGCGGCCGAGCATCTCGTCAGGCGTGTGCAGCTGGCGGGTGGAACCGCCGACGACGCTGCCAGTCGTCGAGGCAACGCCAACGAACACGAGGGCGACAGCAGCGACCCACGGCGTGGCCGTTACAAGCACCGTCAACCAGGCCGCAGCCTGCACGCCCAGCGTGCCGGCATAGGCGGAACGAGGAGAGAGCACGGCAACGATCCGAGGCGCAAGCCAGCCACCCGCGATGCCACCTAGGGCGCCACTCGCGATGAGCAAGCCGAAGCCAATGGTGCCGAGGTGGAGAACGTCCTGGGCATAGAGGACCAACGTTGCGAACGCGATGTTGTAGCCAAGGTTGTAGGAAGCCATCCCGAGCGTCACCGTGCGGAGTTCGGGATGGCGAACGAGGTGGGCCATGCCGACCCTGATGGCACGCAGCATCGGCGCATGCTCAACAGCAGGCTTCGCAGGCGGGGAAGGTAGCCGGCTCACAAGCGCCGCTGAGAGCAGGAAGGAACCGGCATCAAGCCCGAAGGGCAGGACGCGGGACGCTGCGAAAGCCGCCGCACCGACAGGTGGACCAGCTAGTGAGCGACCGAAGGTGTCGATCGCCCAGAGTCGCCCGTTAGCGCGTGACAGCCGCTCTTTGTCTCGGCCGACGATCGTCGGAATCACGGCCTGGGCCGCAGGATCGAAGAAGCACGAGCCGACGCCAACGAGGAAGACCGCCACGGCAAGGGCGGCGATGCTGGCGCTATCGGTCACGACCAGGAGAACAAACGCGAACAGCACCGCCGCCCGGCCGAGGTCGGACGCCACCATGACTGTCCGCCTGCTCCAGCGGTCGACCAACGCACCAGCGGGCAGACCGACGAGCAGCCAAGCCGCGTAACCGGCCGCCGACACCGAGGCCACCGCCAACGGGTCCCGAGACAGCGCCGCCGCCATCAGAGGCGCAGCGGCCAACAACATGCCGTCCCCGGTGACCGAGACGCCGGTCGAAGCCAGCAAAAGGCCAAGGCCCCGCTTCGGCGACGCCTCGACTGGTCGCTCGGTCACCGCGGACATGCCAATTACCTCACTGCGGGGAGTCGTCGGGGCCGAAGTGCCCCGCAGCGGCACCGGCCACGAACGCAGCCCATCCCGGCTTAGCGAAGGCGAGCATCGGGCCAGCACCGGCTTGCTTGGTGTCTCGGACGCCAATCACACCGCCCGCGCACGCGACCTCGACACATCCTCCGCTGTCGCTGTGCGAACTCTTGCGCCACTTGGCGCTGCTGAAGTCAGGACTCACCACGGCCTCCGTCGATCGATCGAGGGTCTTCTAGATCCTCGATGTAGCGAGCCAGTGACGCAAGGTGCTCTATCGACTCTGCCGGCGACAGGGCGTCGGCGGCGAGCGCGTCGAACACGGTCGAGTACGCATCCACATCCGCGGGCGCGGACAGGTAGAGATCGGCCGTCTGAGACTCCACGAACACAACCCGAGGACTGGACTCAGCGCGAAAGTCATACAGCGTGAATGGCACGACCGCTGAGGCTGTACGACCTACACCCAGCGGGATGATCCGCAGCGTCACGTTGGGCAACTCAGCACGAGTCCGCAGGTATGCCAGCTGCGAGAGGATCACGTCTCGGGTGCCAGGCCAAGCCAAGAAGGCGCGGGCGTCCAGGAGCGCCGCATACGCCGGGGCAACGTCGGAACGTAACAGAGCTTGTCGACTCATGCGGCGGGCGACGATGGCCTCCGGGTTGGGCCAGCCGCCGCTCCGCGTGTAGGCCAACGCATACTCCGGCGACTGCAACTGACCAGGCACCATCAGCGGGTAGTACTGCTGGATCGACCGCACACGGGTTTCGATGGCCGCCACCTCGCCCTGCCGGCGAGTCACCCCACCAGCCCGTACGAGCCACGCACCGCCAAGGCCCTCGTCATCCGCGGTCACCGCCAGCAGCTCTGCCCGAACCTCCTCCGGCACGCCGTAATAATGAAGGAGCGTGGCTAGATCCCGGGTACTCACGGCGATGCGAGCGTTCTCGATGCGAGATACCTTGGGCTGAGACCAGCCCAGAGCGGCAGCTACCTCCTCGCCAGGCACGCCCAGGCCCTCCCGGATGCGCTTTAGTTCAGCGGCAACCCGCTCCCGGTGCGCCGAGCCACCCATGCCCCACCTCCGGCCATGCACCGATGCATACCTTCACCAGTGTAGGCCGGAGAGAGGGGGATGGGGTGATTGGCTGGCTAGATCTGAAGCACCCCGAGTATCGGCGCTCAAGGGCGAGGCATCTCCGGTGGAAGCCAATTCACGCCACACGAGCGCAAGGCTTGAGGCATCTCGGCCAGGTCAATGGGCCGGGGCTGAGCGAGCCGCCGGCCAGAACTGTCCGGAACAAGAATAGCCGCTGCGCTAATCCAAGGGGCGCCGGAGCGGGGATTCACCGTCACGTCGGCCACAACAATCGTTATCCATTGGTCATTACCTGCAAACATGTCGCCAGTAATACTTGCGACCAATTGGTCCACGCTATTTTGCTGCACCTCTGTCATTTGACGTGCGTCGGGAGGATGCGCTTCCACGATCAGCCCTAGCTCCGGCTCGTGGCAGAACCAGCGCCGTTTACCGGAACGAGAGACCGCCAGTACAGCGAACGGACCCGCGGGCGCAGAGGCGGGCCATAGTGCTCGGTCGACTTTCAGAACTGCCTTGCGATAAAAGGGCCACGCGGTCAGGAGGGCATCACAAAGTTTTATTGACTCTGTTGCATCGACCAGGGGAGTCGCATCCGCCATGACCTGAAGAATAGTCTTGAATGCCCGAACTCCCTCGGCATAAGCAGAGGGTAAAAGCGCCAAGGCTGATCCCGAGCGGTGGACGTGTCTTCCATCGATTTCTCGGACGGACTCCTTCGCCCCTCCGGAAGCGCCGTGAAGAACTTGAGACGACAGGCGGTAGTAGTGGTAAAACCTCTCATGACCGTACTGACGCGACCGGTCATACAGGTTTCGGTCGGCCCATGATCTACGGAAGCCGGGACCGTACTTCGCAATGGCCTCTTGGGCCTCCTGTCTGTGGCGTCGAGCCTGTGACTTGAGACGATGCTCCTCGGCTTTGCGTTCGCGTCCCTTGAGCAAGCTCAACCCAACTTCCGCTTCGGCTTCAATCAGCGGAGTTAGCGCACGGTGCGCGAGATATCGCTCTGCCAGGCTCGCGTCTGCGAGGACATCACAGAGATTGATCAGATGCTCGACAAGGGCGCGAGCGGCACGGGTCGCAGGACGTCCGCGCCCGTCATAAAGGTCAAAGAGCAGGTCGTTAAAGTCATTTGTGGCTTGACCAAATACTTCGAGCGAAGCGCCGTTCGGGGTTGCATTGTGGAATCGCCTGCCGGCCGAAAGCATCGAAAAGTGCATCTGATCGACAAGTTGGCCAAAACCCGGAATTTCGCGGTTGAGGCGCTCGCTTATAGCACGATTAGTCAGCCATTTGTCGGTGTCAAGCGCTACTGGCGGCCTTGCGTCGCCAAAGGGTTCGGCGTTGCTTCTGGGGTGAGGGGGCCGGGAACCTGACACGCTTGCCCCCTTGGAGTCCCTGCCTGCATCTTGCTGCAGTCTGTCATACCGCTGCTTGAGGGCGCGACACACTGCATGACTGTCTGGCCACATAGAAGTTGCTCGCACCACTGCCGAATTAGCCTCTTAAGGATCAAGGCGGCCCGCAAGCGGGCCGCGCCGGCCCGGCCCCGGCCTGCTGGCGACCTCCGGCCGGCATCGGCCGGGCCGGCCGGCCCCCCGGACCGAAGAACATTTTAGACCGCGGGGGGGCGCCCCCCAACCCCCCCC
>NZ_JBFAMU010000083.1:0-14721 GCF_040656655.1 Micromonospora sp. NPDC049799 | reverse complement strand
ACGGCTCCTGGCGCGGGGCGGCCGGCGCGGGCCGGGTCGCGGTGGCGACCCAGTCGGCCCGGCCCAGCGCGGCCGGGTTCGGCGCGAGCACGTTCCAGCCGTCGTGCAGGGTCTCCACCCACTCGGTCTCCGGCCGCAGCGTGGTGCACGGCCGGTCCAGCAGGTACGCCTCCTTCTGCAACCCGCCGGAGTCGGTGATCACGCCGGCCGATCCGAGGACGGCCGCGACCAGCGCGCCGTACGGCAGCGGACGGCCGACGTGCAGCGACCCGCCGGTCAGCTTCAGCCCCTGCTCGTTGGCGCGGGCGAGCAGCCGGGGGTGGGCCAGCAGGGCGACCGGCACCGGCAGGTCGGCCAGCGCGGCCACCAGTGAGGCGAGCCGCTGCGGGTCGTCGGTGTTCTCGGCCCGGTGGAGGGTGGCCAGCAGGTACGGCGCGTCGGGGTCGATGCCCTCCGGCAGCTCCGGCCGGGGGTTGCGGCCGGTCAGCACGGCGTCCCGGACCCGCAGGCAGACGTCGACCATCACGTCGCCGACGAGCACCGACCGGTCGGCCAGCCCCTCGGCGGCGAGGTGCCGCATCGCCTCCCCGGTCGGCGCGAGCAGCAGATCGGCGCAGTGGTCGGTGAGCACGCGGTTGTGCTCCTCCGGCATCCGCCGGTTGAACGAGCGCAGCCCGGCCTCGAGGTGAGCGACCGGCAGGTGCTGCTTCACGGCGGACAGCGCGCCGGCGAGGGTGGAGTTGGTGTCCCCGTAGACGAGGACCCAGTCCGGCCGGTGCTCCTCCAGCACCGGGTCCATCGCGGCCAGCGTCCGGCCGGTCTGCACCCCGTGGCTGCCGGAGCCGATACCGAGGTGGACGTCCGGGTCCGGGATGCCGAGGCCGGAGAAGAAGACGTCGGAGAGGTCGGCATCGTAGTGCTGGCCGGTGTGCACGATGACGTGCTCGTGCTCGGTAGCGGCGAACGCCGCCGCGATCGGTGCGAGTTTGACCAGCTGCGGCCGGGCCCCGACGATGCTGACGACCTTCATCTGCGACGTTCCTCCGATACCTTGTCCGCGGTCGGCGCCTGCGCGCCGCACCCCCAGCTCACCGGATCGCCCGGCTGCCACCGGCGACCGGTCCGATTCTGCGGCGGAACGGGCGAGTTGTCCGCCTCGCCGCGCCGACGGCGGCCTAGGCTAACATCGCCGCGACATTCACCGGACGGTGTGACCCGTCCTCACCCCTACGAGAGTTGCCGTGGCCGCTGAACCCCCGGTCGTCGCCGATCCAGGTGCACAGGAATTCCCGTCCGTCGGTGACCGCCGATGGTCACCGGTAGCCCACCGGCTGGACCTCGTCCTGGTCGGTCTGGTCGTCGCGTACGTCGTCGCGCGGTCGAGCGTGGCGCTCAGGGTGGAGCCCTTCCGGACCTTCGACTCCCGCTCGTACCTGGGCCTGACGGACGGGCCGGATCCCACGGCAACGCTGTCCTTCACCGGCCAGGCGCCCCGCCTGTGGGGCACACCGCTGCTCTACTCGCTGGTCGGGGCGGACGAGGGCCGGGCGCTGCTCCAGGCCCTCGTCGGCATGCTCGGGTGGACCGCCCTGGTCGTCGCACTCTGGATCACGCTGCGTAGCCCGGTTGCCCGGGTGCTGGCCGCGGTGGTCCTGTTCGGGCTGGCACTGACGCCACCGGCCTACGTGTGGGACCACACCATGATCTCCGAGTCACTCTCGATCAACCTGGGGCTGCTCACCGTCGGTCTGGGAGGGATCTGGTGGCGCACCCGGTCCCGCGTCGCCGCCGCCGCCATGACGGCAACGGCCTTCTGGTGGATCTTCACCCGGCAGGACACGCTGCTCTTCGTCGGTCTCGTCCTGGTCGCGGTGGTCGTGCTGGCCTGGCGCAGCCGGCCGCACCGCCGCGCGGCGGTGGCCGTCGTGCTTGTGCTCGGCGTCGGACTGGCCTGGGCCGCGGCGATCGCCGGCCCCACCGACCGGGCCTTCGCCAGGTGGAGCGCCTCGGGCCACTCGCAGACCGAGGAGACCTTCCTCTACCGGCTGACGATCGACGTGATGGACGACCGACGCATGCGGGAGGTCTACCACGAGGAACTCGGCATGCCGGCGTGTCGCCCGCTGGAGAAGGTGACCGACGGCACGTCGTGGAACGTCCGGCGGGTGGGGCACGCGTACCGGGCCTGCCCGGACCTGCGGGCGTGGGCGGACGAGAACAAGATGACGGTGGGCTACCGGTACGCCGTGGCGGACCCCCGGCACTTCGCCCGCACGATGGAGGAGAAGTTCGCGGTCGCGCTGGGCAGCCGCAGCCTGGGCACCTACGGCCGCCCGGCGGCGCTCCTGCCGGCGGGTGTGCAGGCGGCGTACTTCCCTCCCGAGCGGCTCGTCCTGCCGCTGGTCGCCGTCACCGCCGTGCTCGCCGTGCTCGCCGGCTGGGCCGCCGGGGCGGTGCGCCGACGGCGGGTTCTGCTGGTGGCGGGTGCGGTGGCCGTTGTGGGCAGCCTGGTCAGCACGCTGGCCGGTCTGATGCTGTCGGCCGGTGAGTTCGCGCGGTTCGGCATCCAGGAGTCGCTCTACCTCCGGATCGGTCTTCTCGTCCTGCTGCTCGCGGCGCTGGACGCGGCGCTCGACCGGCGCGGCCTCGCCGGTCAGGGAGACGCGCCAGGGCCCCGGCCCTCGCCGGCCATCGACGGCCAGTGATCGACGTCCCCTGCGGCCCGGCGCGATCCCCTACAGTCGTCACCCGGGACGACCGGTAACGCAGCGGCGCCGCCATCAGCGGGTAGAACGTGGGGTTGAGGACATGGGTGAAGCGAGCGACCGCGACGCGCCCGGCGGCGCGTCAGGGGGCGGTGGCACGGCGGTGGCGGACCGTCCCGTCGCGCAGGCCGTCCCCGCACCGCGCTGGCGCTGGTGGCCGTGGCTGGCGATGGTGGCGGTCGGGGCCGCCCTCTGGGGTTTCTGGTGGTGGAGCCAGACCCTTGCCCCGCTCGGCTGGGGCTACTTCGCGCGGCGGCCGATCTACGGGGTGTTCATCCCGCTCTGGGACGCCCTGGCGCTCTGGGTGATCCCGGCGGGGGTGCTGCTCGCCGGCCTGGGCTGGATGGTCAGCTCGTGGCGTCGCCTGCCCGCCGCCGCCGCGCTGCTGCTGGTGGTGCTGGCCGGACTGGCGACCGCCACCGCGGTCGCCGTGGTGCGGGGCGATCCCGAGGACCTGACCCGCGGCATCTCCACCCACCGCAACGCGCCCTACTACACGTCCGACCTGCACTTCGTCTACGAGTACAGGCTGCGCGGCTTCGTCGAGCGGCACCCCGAACTGAGCGAGCGGTTCCACTCGTACAACTCGCGCACCCACCCCGCCGGGGTCTTCGTCTTCCTCTTCCTGCTGTTCAAGATCTTCGGCTCGGCGCAGAAGCTGTGGATCGCCGTCACCATCGCTCTCATCGCCTTCACCGCGGCGGTCGCCACCTGGCTGATCGGCCGTACGCTGGGCGGCGAGCGGGCGGGCCGGATCGGCGCGGTGCTGTTCGCCGCCTCCCCGGGGCCGCTGATGCTCGCGTACAGCAACCTGGACACGATCTTCGCGGTCCCGATGGCCCTGAGCGTGGCGCTGTTCGTGCTCGCCGTGCACCGTCGGTCGGCGCCGATCGCCGCCGCCGCCGGCGCCGTACTGGGTGTGGGCACCCTGATGACGTTCGCCACCTCCTTCGTGGTCATCGCCGCGGTGGTGGCGGTGCTGGTGCAGTGCGGGTGGCGCACCGGCGGGCGGTTGCTGGCCGCCGCCGCCGGCGGCGGTGTCGCCGTCCTGGCGCTGGCCTGGCTGGTGCTCGGTATGAACGTCTTCGCCTCGTACCTGGTCTCGCCCCGGGTCTCGGGCTACTCGACGACGTACTGGATGGTGGGGAGCCCGGCGGCCTGGCTGATGTACGCGGGCCTGCCGCTGGCCGCGCTCGGTGTCGTGGGCCTGTTCCGGAAGGTGCCCGGGGCCCGCCGGCCGGTGCTCGTCACCGTGCTCGTCCTGTTCATGGTCCTGTGGGCGGCGCTGCCGTCCGAGCTGACCAAGCTGCGACCCGGGGAGGTCGAGCGGACCTGGGCGTTCCTCTACCCGCTCGTCGCCGCCACGGCCGGCCTGGTGGTCGACCGGTGGACCGCCGGCTTTCGGCGTCCCTGGGTCCGCGGCGCCGTGGTCGCCGTCCTGGTCCTGCTGTCGGTCGGTCAGGCCGTCCTGATCCAGGGCTTCTACCACAACTTCTTCTGAGAATCGGGCTCTGACCTGCGTCGGGTGGGGCGGCGGCGAGGCCGGGGCCGGCACCCGGTGGCCTACCGTAGACTCGCGGAGGCCCGTGGCGAGGCTTCCGGCGTGCGCCGGTCCGCTACGGGCCGCCCCGAGGTGTATCGGAGTCCGCAGAGAGGCGGAGACGGGCAGATGGCATTCGACGACGCTGCTGCGCACCCAGGCGCTCGTGGCCGGGTTGTCATGCTGGTCGACAACGGTGTGAACGGCGACTCGCGGGTGCAGAAGACCGCCCGGTCGGCCGCCGACGCCGGTTGGGACGTCGTCCTGCTGGGCCGCTCGCCCGGCGGGGTCGCGCAGTCGTGGCGGCTCGGCGCCGCGGAGGTGCGGCTGCTGGCGATGCCCGCGCCGCTGGCCCGTCGCCGCCACGAGTTCCGCCGGGCCTGGCTGCGCTGGCCCCTGGCGTACCCGCCCAACGGGATCGCCGCCCACCGGCAGCAGACCGTCAAGGCATGGCAGGCCGACCTGGCGGTGCGTGCCGCGCAGTTGGCCGCCACCGGTCCGGGAACCCCTCGACTGGGGCTGCGCAAGCGCCTGCTCCGGGCGGAGCAGGTCGCCGCGAAGCTGACCCGGACCTGGGTGTCCGGGCGGTACTGGATGCTCACCCAGGCCCGCACCCGCCGGCGGTTCCGCAATCCGTGGGACCGGGCGTACACGCGCTTCTGGCAGACCGTCAAGGGCGATGGCGCGTGGCGGCGGCTGGAGCCGGGGCTGTGGGACTACGAACTGGCCTACGGGCCGGTCGTCGACGAGCTGCGACCCGACCTGATCCACGCCAACGACTTCCGGATGCTCGGCGTCGCCGCCCGCGCCAAGATCCGCGCCGCGGCCCAGGGGCGCGAGATCAAGGTGGTCTGGGACGCCCACGAGTTCCTGCCCGGGCTGAAGCCCTGGCAGGACAACGCGCGCTGGCTGCCCGCGCACCGTGCCCACGAGCGGGAGTACGCCCCGTACGCCGACGCCGTGATGACCGTCTCCGACGGCCTCGCCGAGCTGCTGCGACGGGAGCACCACCTGGCCACCATGCCCGACGTGGTGCTCAACGCCCCGGCGGCGCTCACCGAGGATCTCGACCCCGACGCCCCCGCGCCGGACCTGCGTGCCCTCTGCGGGATCGGCCCGGACGTGCCGTTGCTGGTCTACAGCGGGGCGGCGGCGAGGCAGCGCGGCCTGGACGTCATGGTCGACGCGTTGCCGCAGCTGCCCGGGGTGCACGTGGCGCTCGTGGTGAACAAGCCGGAGGGGCCCTACGTCTCCGGCCTGCTCGCCCGGGCCCGGAAACTCGGCGTCGCCGACCGGGTGCACGCGCTGCCGTACGTGGCGCACTGGCAGGTGGTGCCGTTCCTCGCCGCGGCCGACGCCGGGGTGATCCCGATCCACCACTGGCCCAACCACGAGATCGCGCTGATCACCAAGTTCTTCGAGTACTCGCACGCGCGGCTGCCGCTGGTGGTCAGCGACGTGAAGACGATGGCCGGCACCGTCCGGGACACCGGTCAGGGCGAGGTGTTCCGCGCCGAGGACGTCGACGACTACCTGCGCGCGGTGCGCGCGGTGCTGGCCGACCCGGCGCGTTACCGGGCCGCGTACGACCGACCGGGTCTGCTGCGGAGCTGGACCTGGGAGGCGCAGGCCGAGGTGCTCGACGGCGTGTACCGCCGGCTGCTGCCCGGCCCCGCGGCGAACCCCGCGCCGGCCGACGCCGCGGCGCGGTCGGCGTCGGACGACCCGCGACCCGCCCTCGAGGTCGGCACGTGACCGTTCCCGACGTCACCGTCGTCACCGCCGTCTACAACACCATGCCGTACCTGACGCGGTGCCTGACGTCGCTGGTGGAGCAGACGATCGGCCGGGACCGGCTGCAGGTCGTCGCGGTCGACGACGGCTCGACCGACGGCAGTGGTCGGGAGCTGGACCGGTTCGCCCGGATGTACCCGGGCACGGTGAAGGTGCTGCACCAGCCGAACTCGGGCGGCCCGGCCGGGCCGAGCAACCGGGCGCTGGAGCACGCCACCGGCCGGTACGTCTTCTTCATCGGCTCCGACGACTACCTGGGTCCCGAGGCGCTGGAGCGGCTCGTCGGCGCCGCCGACCGGTGGGACTCCGACGTGGTCCTCGGCAGGCTCGTCGGGGTGAACAGCCGCTACATCCACCAGGCGATCTACGCGGAGAACGCGGCCGAGGTGGACCTCTTCGACTCGGCGCTGCCGTGGTCCTTGTCGAACACCAAGCTGTTCCGGCGGGACCTGATCGAGAAGTACGGGCTGCGCTACCCGGAGGACATGCCGGTCGGCAGCGACCAGCCGTTCACGATCGAGGCGTGCGTACGCGCCCGCCGGATCTCGGTGCTCGCCGACTACGACTACTACTACGCGGTGCGCCGGCTCAACGCCCGCAACATCACGTACAAGAGCCGGCACCGGGAGCGGCTGCGCTGTGCCGAGGAGATCGTCGCCTTCGTCGCCGGCCTGATCGAGCCCGGTCCCCGGCGCGACGCCGTGCTGCTGCGGCACTTCACCTGGGAGATCGCCAAGCTCCTGGAGAACGACTTCCTGGGCCTGGAACGGGACGTCCAGTCCGACGTCGCCGCGGGCGTGCGCGCGCTGGCCGAGGCGTACCTGACCGACCGCATCCGCGACCAGCTCCCGGTGGAGGCGCGGATCCGGCTGGCCGCCGCCCGGTACGGCGACGTCGACCACCTGCTCGCGGTGATCCGGCAGGACGCCGAGATGGGCATTCCCCCGGCGGTGGTGGACGGCGACCGCTGGTACGCCGGCTACCCCGGGTTCCGCGACCCGCAGCTCGGCATCCCCGACGCCTGGTACGACATCACCGCCGGCGCCGCCGACTGGATCGCCCGGCTGGACACCGTGTCGGCGGCCTTCGAGGGCAACCGCGCGCTCCTGGTGACCGCCCGCAGCCCCCGCCCCGACCTGGCGGAGCTGACCGGTGCGGTGGCCCTGGTCGCCGGAGACGTGGTCGGCGCCACCGTCTCGGTGGTCGCCGACGCCACGGGCACGACCGTCCGGGCCCGCATACCGTTGGACCGTCTGGTGGCGGACACCGCGCCCGGCGGCGAGCTGCGTACCGTCCAGGCCCGGGTCGAGGCGTTCGGCACCACCGGCGTCGCGGCGCTGCGCGGGGCGCGGCGGCCGGTCCCGCAGCGGACCGTGGTGCGCCGGGGCGCCCGCCTGCACATTCTCACCACCACCACCAACCACAAGGGTCAGCTCGTCATCGCCGTGGCACCTGTGACGCCGCGCCGGCTCGTGGCCCGCCTGCGGCGCGGGCTTCCACTAGGAGGAAAGTAGTAGTCATGAACATCTGCGTCGTCGCCCTCGGGAAGATCGGGCTGCCGCTCGCCGTGCAGTTCGCGTCCAAGGGGCACCGCGTCATCGGTGCCGACGTCTCCGAGCGGGTCGTCAGCCTCGTCAACGACGGCGCGGTGCCGTTTCCGGGCGAGACCGACCTGGACGTGAAGCTCAAGGAGGCCGTCGCCGCCGGCCTGCTGTCGGCCACCACGGACACCGCCGCCGCGGTCGCCGAGTCCGAGGCCGTCGTGGTGGTCGTGCCGCTGTTCGTCGACGCCGAGGGCGTGCCGGACTTCGGCTGGATGGACGACGCCACCCGGGCCATCGCCCGTGGCCTCAAGCCGGGCACCCTGGTCAGCTACGAGACCACCCTGCCGGTCGGCACCACCCGCAACCGGTGGGCGCCGATGCTCCAGGAGGGCTCCGGCCTCACCGCCGGCCGGGACTTCCACCTGGTCTTCAGCCCCGAGCGGGTGCTCACCGGCCGGGTCTTCGCCGACCTGCGGCGCTACCCGAAGCTGGTCGGCGGCATCGACGAGGCCTCCGCCGCGCACGGCGTGGAGTTCTACCGGGCGGTGCTCGACTTCGACGAGCGGTCCGACCTGGCCCGGCCGAACGGCGTGTGGGACCTGGGCTCCGCCGAGGCCTCCGAGATGGCGAAGCTCGCCGAGACCACGTACCGCGACGTCAACATCGGTCTGGCGAACCAGTTCGCCCGCTTCGCCGACACCGTCGGCATCGACGTGCTCAAGGTCATCGAGGCCTGCAACAGCCAGCCGTACAGCCACATCCACTCGCCGGGCATCGCCGTCGGCGGTCACTGCATCCCGATCTACCCGCGGATGTACCTGTGGAACGACCCGGCCGCGACCGTGGTCCGCTCCGCCCGCGAGGCCAACGCCGCGATGCCGCAGTACGCCGTCGACCTGCTCGCCGCCGCGTACGGCGACCTCACCGACGTCGAGGTGCTGGTGCTCGGCGCCGCGTACCGGGGCGGGGTGAAGGAGACCGCGTTCTCCGGTGTCTTCCCGACCGTGGAGGCGCTGCGCGCACGGGGCGCCAAGCCGTACGTGTCCGACCCGATGTACACCGCCGAGGAGTTGACCGCGCACGGCCTGCCGCCGTACGACGGCCAGCCGGTCACCGCGGCCGTTATCCAGGCCGACCACACCGAGTACCGCACGCTGGCCGCCGCCGACCTGCCGACGGTGCGGGTGCTGGTCGACGGCCGTCGGGTCACCGACCCGGCGCGCTGGGCGGACGTCCGCCGGGTGGTCATCGGCGGCTGACCGCCGCCTGCGGAAGCACGACGGGTCCCGACCTTCCGGTCGGGACCCGTTCCGCGTCGGTGGGGCTCAGCCCTGGTCGAGCCCGGCGGGCCGGTTCTCCACGTCCCGGGAGACGACCTCGCCCTTGGCGTCCACCCAGCCCCTCGGGCGGGCAGGATTGCCGGCGACCAGCTGGTACGGCTGCACGTCCTTCGTCACGACCGAGCCGGCGGCGATCATCGCGTACTCGCCGACCTCGATGCCGCAGACCAGGGTGGCGTTGGCGCCGATGGATGCGCCGCGCCGGATCAGCGTCGGGGTGATGGTCCAGTCCGGGTTCTGCGCGCGGGGGCGGAAGTCGTTGGTGAAGACCGCGCACGGGCCGACGAAGACCTCGTCCTCGATGGTCACGCCCTGGTAGACGGAGACGTTGTTCTGGATCTTGACGAGGTCACCGACGGTCACCCCGGCGTCGACGTAGACGTTTCGCCCGATGACGCAGCCCGCGCCCACCCGGGCGGTGGACCGGATGTGGGCCAGGTGCCAGACCTTCGTGCCGTCCCCGACCTGGGCGCCGGACTCCACGTCGGCGCTGGGGTGGACGAAGACCGTCGGCCGGTCGTTGGTGTCAGTCATGTCTGTCCGCTCGCATCGTCTCGGGGCGCGGCGTCGCGCCGGGTGGAGGCCGGTCCGAAGGCCGCGGGCCGTGGCCCGGCGTAGCATAACCAGCCGCCGGCCGCGCACCGCGGCGGCGGCTACGGCGAGTACGTCCAGATCAGGCTGAGGTAGGTGCCGTACCAGGCGGAGATCAGGGCGAGCAGCCCGAGGACGAGGATCCGGGTACGCGGCCGCGCCTTGCCCAGCGCGAGGGCCACCGGCAGCAGCAGCGTGAAGGCGGGCACCAGGTAGCGGCCCTTCGCCCAGTAGTACTCCTCGGTACCCACGGTCAGGACGAGGAACGTCAGGGAGTAGACCACCACGGGCAGCGGGTAACGGTCGAGGACGAGCAGCACGACCAGTACGGCGGCGAGTGCCATCAGCAGCGTCGACGTGTAGAACGACAGCGGCACCGCCTTGGTCAGGACCTGTCGGAATGTGGCGAAGGTGTCCACGCCGCCGTCGAACCCGATCTTCCAGGTGGTGCTCTGGATGTGGAAGTAGGCGTCGACCCGTCCCAGCCGCTGGCCGATCCACGCCAGATAGCCGAGGTAGCCCAGGGGAGCGAGCAGCCCCGCGACCCACGGTCGCCAGCCGTCCTGCCGGCGTACCACCGCGACGAGCGCCGCGACGCCGACCGCGGCGATCAGCGCGCTCGCCGTCGGGCGGCTGAAGCCGGCGACCAGGCAGAGCACCCCGGCCGTGAGCCACCTCCGGCGCAGCAGCGCGTACAGGGTCCACGCCACCAGCGCGGTGAACAGGGTCTCGGTGTACGCCATGTTCTGCACCACCGCGTGGGGCAGCACCGCCCAGAGCGCGACCAGGAGCAGGCCGACGCGCCGGGAGGCGAGCTGGACGCCGAGGGCGTAGATGCCCCACGCGGCGGCGATACCGGCGACCCACGACACGACCAGGGCGGCGACCGGGATGGAGAACGGGGTGACGGCGGCGACCCCCGCCGTGAGGCCGGGGTAGAGCGGGAAGAACGGCAGGTTCGGCAACCGTGGCTTGCCGTCCGGGCCGACGTTGTCCAGGCTCTGGTCGTACCCCTGATCGGCGATCTGCGCGTACCACAGGGAGTCGTAGCGGCTGTGCAGCAGCGACCAGAAGTCGGCGCCCGCCCGGTGGGAGAAGATCCACAGGACGATCAGCCCGGCCGCCCGCAACAGCACGTACGCGAGGAGCGCCGGTGCCGCGGCCGGCAACCGCCGGCGGCTGCCCGCATCCGTCGGCGACCCGTCGGCCGTTGCCGCGGCCGGGGACGACCAGCCGGCCGCCGGATCGTGCGAGTGTGCGGCGGAGGCCGGTTCGCCGAGGGGCTTCGTCGAGGCAGCGGGGTCAGCGGACACGAGGCGTGACCCTACCCGACCGGCGGGAACGCCGGCATCCGCCGCGGGACGGAGCGAGGTCGTCGGGCACGGCGACCGTCCGTCAGGTCAGCAGCGCCGCGACGGCGTCGGCGGCGGGCACGTCTGCCGGCAGTGCCCGCGCGTCGACGACGGCCGCCACGGGCAACGGGCCGTACAGGTGCGGGAAGAGCTGGTCGTGGCGGGACGGCTCCCACCGCAGCTCCGGGCCCAGCCGCTGCTCGTCGACCGTCAGCAGCGTCAGCCCGGCCACGCCGGTGAAGACCCGTCGGGCCGTCTCGACCACCTGTTCCGGGCCGGACAGGTGGATGAAACCGTCCTGGTGGTCCATGGCGGTGCCGGTGAAGTGCCCGGCGGCCAGCGCGTCGTCCCACTCGGTCGTCGCCAGCAGCTTGTAGATCACTACGGCAGGATAGCCAGGCCGGCCCTCCCGTCGTGGGCGGACATCTGCCACCATGCCCAGGTCGGCTGGGCGAGGAACGGAGGGCACCGGGTGCGGATCCTGCTGGTCGAGGACGACCTCCGGGTCGCCGCGGCCCTGTCCTCGGCGCTGACCCGGCGCGGGTACGAGGTGGAACACGCGGCCACCGTCGCCGCCGCCCTGTCGGCCGCACCCTGCGACCTGGTGCTGCTCGACCTGACCCTGCCCGACGGCGACGGCACCGACGTGTGCCGGGAACTGCGCCGCCGCAGCACGCAGCTCGGCATCATCGCGGTGACCGCCCGGGGCGAGGAGCGGGACCGCGTGCTGGGCCTGCGCCTCGGCGCGGACGACTACGTGGTGAAGCCGTTCTCGATGGTCGAGTTGCAGGCACGGATCGAGGCGGTCCTGCGCCGCGCGGCGCACACCGTCCCCGAGCGGCACGTGATCGAGGCCGGTCCGGTACGCATCGACGTGTCCGCCCGGGCGGTGACCGTGGACGGCCGTGCCGTGCCGCTGACCCGCAAGGAGTTCGACGTCCTGCTCTCGCTGGCCCGGCAGCCGGGGGTGGCGGTGCCGCGCGACCGGATCCTGCTGGACGCCTGGGGCACCACCTGGGCCGACCGGCACACCGTCGAGGTGCACGTGGGCTCGCTGCGCGGCAAGCTCGGTGACCCGCGCCTGGTGGAGACCGTCCGCGGGGTCGGCTACCGGCTGCGCGGCGCGTGAGGTCCCGGTGCGACGTCGCCTGGTGATCAGCTACCTGCTGCTGATGGTGCTCGTCCTCATCGCCCTGGAGACCCCGTTGGCGGCGACCCTGGCCAGCCGGGAGACCGACCGGGTGCGCGCGGACCGGCTCGCCGACGCGACGCGGTTCGCGTCGCTGGCCGGGCCGGCCCTGCGGGGCGGCACCCCCGGGCCGCTCGACAACGAGCTGAGCAGCTACGACGAGCTGTACGGCATCGGCGCGGCGGTGGTGGACCGGGACCGCCGCACCGTGGTCGCCTCGGCGAGCTGGCGGCCCGCCCCCGGCACCCGGGAGGCGCTGGACGTGGCGCTGTCCGGTCAGCAGGCCAGCGGGCCGGAGTCGGTCTGGCCGTGGGTGGACGGTCCGATCGTGGTGGCGGTGCCGATCAACGACGGCGGCGAGGTGCTCGGCGCGGTGGTCACCGCCACCCCGGCCGGCCCGGTCCGGCGTACCGTCACGGCCTGGTGGCTGCTGCTGACCGGGATGGGCCTGCTCGCCGTGCTGGCCTGCGTACTCACCGCGTTCGGGCTGGCCGGGTGGGTGCTGCGCCCGGTCACCGAGCTGGACGCGGTCACCCACGAGATCGCCGAGGGCCACCGGAGCGCCCGGGTGCAGCACCGGCTGGGCCCGCCGGAGCTGCGCCGCCTGGCGGCGAGCTTCAACCACATGGCCGACGCGGTGTCGGACGTGATGGACCGGCAGCGGGCCTTCGTCGCGCACGCCAGCCACCAGCTGCGTAACCCGCTGACCGCGCTGCGGCTGCGGGTGGAGGAGCTGGGGCCGAGCCTCAGCGATCCCGACGGCCGTGCCGAGCACCGGCTGGCGCTGGAGGAGACCGACCGGCTGGCCCTGGTGCTGGACGCGCTGCTCACCCTGGCGCGCGCCGAACGCCGGGAGAACCAGCGGGTGACCGTGGACGCGACCGCCGTCGCCGCCAGCCGGGTCGCGGCGTGGCAGCCGCTCGCCCGGCACCGGTCGGTCGCGCTGCGCCTCACCACGGTCGCCTCCCCGGCGTACGCGCAGACGGTGCCCACCGCGATCGACCAGGCGCTGGACGCGCTGATCGACAACGCGGTGAAGTTCAGCGGTGCCGGGGGAGAGGTGACCGTCGAGGTGCGGCCCGACGACGGCGGGACCACCCTGGAGGTACGCGACACCGGCCCCGGGATGACGGCGAGCCAGCTCGGGCAGGCGACGGAGCGGTTCTGGCGGGCGCCGGAGGTGCAGAACGTCGACGGCGCCGGCCTGGGGTTGACCATCGTGGCGGTGCTGGTGGACGCCTCCGGCGGCCGGCTCACCATGCGCCCGAACGCGCCGCGCGGCCTCGTCGCCGGCGTCTGGTTCCCCGCTCGGCGTTAAGAAGGGGCCCTTCCTCTACTCGAGGCGTTGAGAGGGGGCCCTTCCTTTCACGGTTTCGCGGCGCGGTACCAGGCGGCGGCGCCCGGATGCAGGGGCAGCGGCGCGGTCGCGATGGCCGAGCGGGGACTCATCCGTCCCGCCGCCGGGTGCGCGGCGGCCAGCTCCGCCCGGCGTTCCATGAGCAACCGGGTCACCTCCCGGATCAGCGCCTCCGGCAGGTCGGCGCGGACGACGAGGAAGTTCGGGTTCGCCACCGTGGTGACCGGGTCGACCCCGTACACCGAGCGGGGGATGTCCCGCGACACGTAGACCTCCGGGTTGCGGGCGCGCAGCGGCTCGGTCCAGTCACCGAGGTCGACCATCCGGACGGGAAGGTCCCGGGCCAGCTCCTCGACGGCCCGCACGGGCAGGCCGCCGGAGAAGAAGAAGGCGTCGACCCGGCCGGCTCGCAGGGCGGCGGCCGAGTCGTCCAGGTTGAGGTGTTGCCGGCGTACGTCGTCGCCGAGCCGTGCCGCGTCCAGCAGCCGGGAGGCGGTGATCTCCGTACCGGAGCCGGATGCGCCCACCGACACCCGCCGTCCCCGCAGGTCGGCCAGGCTCCGCACCGGCCCCCCGGCCGTGGTGACCAGGTGCAGCAGGTCGTCGTACACGCGGGCCACCGCCACGACCGCCGGGTCCGTCGCACCGGCCGCCGGGAGCACGTCGGCCTGCGTGAACCCGAGTTCGGCGGCACCCGAGCCGACCAGCCGGACGTTCTCCGCCGACGCGGCGGTTACCACGACGCTGGCCTCGACGTTCGGCAACTCCCGGTTGAGGATCGCGGCCAGCGACCGCCCGAACGCGTGGTAGACGGCGGTGGGGCTGCCGGTGGCGATCCGGATCCGCACCGGCGCCTCGTCGGTCTCCCGGCAGCCGGCGGCGCCGGGCAGGACCGCGACCAGGAGCAGCGCCAGCAACACCGTGGGGGCGGCCGGCGGCCGGATGCGGGCGGAGGCGGTACGGCTCACGCGCTGCACTGTGCGCCGACCGGGCCGTCCGACGCAACCCCGCCCTACCGGTCCGGTGCCGGTGCGAGGGCGGTGGCCTCCAGGATCTGCTCCCGGTCCCGGCCCTGCGCCACGCTCACCACGAAGCAGCCGGTGCCCGGGCGCAGCAGCGCCGGTACGTCCAGCAGGGCCGCGCCGCGCACCAGCATCAGCGCGCAGCTCGACGGACTCCGGGCTCGGATCGTCGCCGGCCAGCGTGGTCAGCATGGTCTGAATCGTTTCCCCCACGTCGGAGGTGAAGG
>NZ_JBFAMU010000082.1:0-14774 GCF_040656655.1 Micromonospora sp. NPDC049799 | reverse complement strand
GGGGTGGCCGGCGGCGGGGCGGGGCCCGGTCGGGCGGGGGGCGGGGCGGGTGCGGCGGGCCGGACCGCGCCCGGCCACGGCGGTGGGCTCGCCGGGCCCGGACCGGCCGACCGGCCGGGGTCGGCTGCTGCGGGCGGTCGGACGGCGGACGGGCCGGCGGGGCTCTGCGGGGCCGCCTCGGCGGGGGGTCGGCCGGCCGTCGCCGACGTGGGGAACCAGCTCTGGTTGGTGGGACGACCGGTGGCCTGCGGCGGACTGCCGGGCCGGGCCGGGCCGCTGGCGGAGGCCGCTGCGGTGCCCGGGGCCGCCGGACCGGACGGAGCGCGCGGCGGGGCGGGTGCGGAGGGACGGGCCGGAGCAGGCGCTGAGGGCCGTGGGGGCAGGACGGGGTCGGGCCAGTTCCCGGACGGAGCCGGGCGGGTCGGCGCGGACTCGGGGCGGCCGGTCGTCGGGTCCGGCCGGTCGACCTTGGGCAGGAACGCGGTCGGATCGTCGCCCGCGTCGCGGTGGCGACCGTCGCGCCACTCGTCCGGCGGCCTGCTCACCGCGGCACCGTCGCCGACCGCAGTGTCGTCGAGTCCTCGAATGCCGGCACGTCGACCGTCGAGGAGGCGTACTCCTTGTAACCGAGCTTGTAGTCGTCGACCAAGTCCCTGAACTCCCGGACTCCCTTGGAGTCGGCGAGGGCCTGCTGAAGAGCAGCGGGATCGCCGATTGCTACGATCTTGAACGGTGGGGAGTACACCCGGCCGTGCAGCAGCAGAGTGTTACCCACGCAGCGTACCGCGCTGGTAGCGAGCACGCGGACGTTCATGATTGACATGGCCTCCGCGCCGCCGGCCCACAGCGCGTTGACGACCGCCTGCACGTCGCCCTGGTGGACCACCAGGTCGTCGTTGGTGGCCCCCATGGGGAGGGTCCCGTCGCTGCGTCGGGGCGCGTCGTCGAGTTCGACCGTCACGCCAGGGCCGCTGAGGCCGGTGAAGCCGGCCGCCTGACGGTTCGCCGCAGCGCGGGTCTGCTGGTCGCGGATCGGCCCGTCGGACTCGGCGAGCGAGGTGGTGCGGCTCTCGATCTCCCGGCGCAGTGCCGCGGCCCGCTCCTCGTTCGACGCCACGTCGGCGCGGCGGTCCTCGATGAGTTGGTTGAGCTGGGGCCGCCGGTCCTCGCGGAGCGCGGTGCCGCCGGCGGTGGTGGCGGTCGTGGTGAAGAGCAGGCCGGCCGCGGCGGCGATCAGCGGAACGCCGATCGACCACCCGGGTCGCCGCTGCCGGGGGCGGCGGAGCAGCGCGGCGATCGCCCGCCGGAGCGCCTTCTGCCAGGAGGCCGCGCCGGATGTGTACTCCACGGAGCGTTCCTTCCCGTCGTCTGATGCCCGCCCGTCGGGGCGCGGGTCGGTGCGGCGATCCGTCCGATCCCGCCACTATCGGTCACTCCGCGCACCGGCCTGACCCCATTCGTGGCCTGGACGGGTCATCCGGACTACGCTAGCTGTCGAACATTATTGGCCATGGACCGTCGCCCTCGCGCCCGGTTGTCAGGCCGGACGAGGTCGTCACCCCCTCTGGAGAGCGTCGTGCCCAAGTCTCAGGTCCGCAAGAAGAAGGTGTACACCCCGCCGACGGACGTCCGTCCGACGGCGACGGCGTCGACGCGCAAGCCTAGCCCGGTGTGGCTGCCGATCTCGGCGGTCGCTCTCATCGTCTTCGGCATCGGCTGGTTGGTGATCTACTACCTCTCCGGGCAGGAGTACCCGGTCGCGTCGTGGCAGTACTGGAACCTCGCGGTCGGCTTCGGCGCCATGGTCGCCTCCCTGATCCTGCTCTCCCGCTGGCGCTGAGTCCTCCGGGCGTCGGGCCCTGCCCGGCGCCCGCGCCGCGGGTCGCCCCGCCGCCGTACGGCCGGTTGGCCGGTCGGCCGAAGGATCCTCGTCACTGCGCCGCGCCCCTGTCCGGCAGGTCCGGGCGGGGCACCCTATGGTGTGCGCAGGGCGGCGTGGCCGAGTGCGAGAAGACTCACGTTACTGCTGGGTAACCTTGCGCGTAGGCTGCACTGCATGACCGAGCGGAGCGAGGTCGTCGACCGGTCCGGTCGAGGGTGCGGAAGCGGCTGTTCGCCGATCCGGCCCTGACCCGGCTCCAGTCGCCGAGCCGCTCGACAGCAGCAGACCGGGGAGGGCCGACTCGATGGGCAGCGTCCAGATCGTCACCACGATCGTCGCGGCCGCCATCACCGCCGTGGCGGTGTGGCTCGCCGTACGGGCGGTCATGAAGATGGTGGCCGTGATCCGGCTGGGTCAGCCCGACCCGTCGCGGTTCACCGACAAGGGCACGCGGACCACGACCATGCTGGCCGAGACGGCCGGCCACACCCGAATGCTCCGCTGGAGCGTGGTGGGTGCGGCGCACTGGTTCGTGATGGTCGGCTTCATCGTGCTGTCGTTGCTGGTCCTGGAGGCGTACTTCGAGGTCGTCTCCGCGACCGCCGGCCTGCCGCTGGTCGGTGGATGGACGCTGTACGGCCTGGCCACCGAGTGGATCGGCATCCTGGGCATCGTCGCCATCCTGGTGCTGATCGCGATCCGGATCCGCAACCGGCCCACCCGTCCGGGCGGGAAGTCGCGGTTCACCGGCTCCACGATGTGGCAGGGCTACTTCGTCGAGGCTGTCGTGCTCGCCGTGCTGATCATGGGCTTCGTCATCCGGGGCTTCAAGGTCGCCACCGACCACTTCGAGTACCCGACCTGGGCCACTCCGCTCAGCCACGCGGTCGGCGCGGTACTGCCCGACTGGGAGGCCGGCGTCAGCATCGCCGCCCTCATCAAGATCATGATCTCGATGACGTGGCTCATCGTGATCGCGCTCAACGTGACCATGGGCGTCGCCTGGCACCGCTTCCTGGCCTTCTTCAACATCTTCTTCAAGCGCGACCCCGGTAAGGCCGGCTCCGGCCTCGGCGCGCTGCGGCCGATGACGAGCGACGGCAAGCCCCTCGACTTCGAGGAGGCCGACCCCGAGAAGGACCAGTTCGGGGTCGCGCAGGTCGAGCAGTTCACCTGGAAGGGTCTGCTGGACTTCAGCACCTGCACCGAGTGCGGCCGCTGCCAGTCGCAGTGCCCGGCCTGGAACACCGGCAAGCCGCTGTCGCCGAAGCTGCTCGTGCTGAGCCTCCGCGACCACGCGTACGCCAAGGCGCCGTACCTGCTGGCCGGTGGTGGCAAGGACCTGACCGGCGAGGAGAAGGCGACCGCCGCGCAGCTCGCCCACATGGACGTGCTCGCGCTCGCCGAGGCGAACCGGCCGCTCATCGGTGGTGCCGAGGAGGGCGGTGTCATCGACCCGGACGTGCTCTGGTCCTGCACCACCTGCGGCGCCTGCGTCGAGCAGTGCCCGGTCGACATCGAGCACGTCGACCACATCGTCGACATGCGCCGTTACCAGGTGCTCATCGAGTCGAGCTTCCCGTCCGAGGCCGGCGTGATGCTGCGCAACCTGGAGAACAAGGGCAACCCGTGGGGTGCCCCGCAGAACACCCGCGAGGACTGGACCAAGGGCCTCGACTTCGAGGTGCCCCGGGTCGGCGAGGTCGACGACTTCGAGTACCTCTTCTGGGTCGGCTGCGCCGGCGCCTTCGAGGACCGAGCCAAGAAGACCACCCGGGCGGTCGCCACGCTGCTCAACGAGGCCGGCGTCTCCTTCGCCATCCTCGGCGAGGGCGAGACCTGCTCCGGCGACCCGGCCCGCCGGATCGGCAACGAGTTCGTCTTCCAGATGCTCGCGCAGCAGAACGTCGAGACCCTCAACGAGGCGTTCGAGGGCCGGGAGAAGAGCAAGCGGAAGATCGTCGCGACCTGCCCGCACTGCTTCAACACGCTGGGCAACGAGTACGGCCAGCTGGGCGGCGAGTTCGAGGTCGTGCACCACACCCAGCTGCTGGCCCACCTGGTCAGCACCGGCAAGCTGACCCCGGTGCAGCCGGTCGACGGCGGCGTCACCTACCACGACCCCTGCTACCTGGGCCGGCACAACCGGGTGTTCGCCCCGCCGCGCGAGGTGCTGGGCAGCGCCATCGAGGGCGAGCTGACCGAGATGCCGCGCAACAGCGAGCGCTCCTTCTGCTGCGGCGCTGGCGGCGCCCGCATGTGGATGGAGGAGAAGATCGGCAAGCGGATCAACGTGGACCGGGTCGAGGAGGCCATGTCCACCGGCGCGAAGACGGTCGCCGTCGGCTGCCCGTTCTGCTCGACGATGCTCAACGACGGCGTGAACGGCAAGGGCGCCGGCGAGCAGGTCGAGGTCGTCGACGTGGCCAGCGTGCTGCTCCGCTCGGTGAAGCCCGACCAGGTGCAGGGCGACAAGGAGCCGGTCGCCGGCTGACGCGTACGCCGGAAGACACCGACGGCGGCGGCACCTCGCGGTGCCGCCGCCGTCGTCGTCCTTGCGAAACGGCGGTCGTCACGGTCACGGCCGTGGACCCGACGGTGACCGGGCCGCTCCACCGAGCGGCGGACAGAACGGCCAGCCATCGACGGTCGTGTCCATCGTGCCCGCGCGTGCGAGAATCTCGCCGAGGTGAGGCGACATCGACGGCCTGCTCCTGACCACGCTGCTTCCCCTGGTCGGCTTCGTGCTGCTGACCGGCGGCAACGCGTTCTTCGTCGCGGCCGAGTTCGCCCTGGTGACCGTCGACCGCGTGGAGATCGACCGGCGGTCCGAGGCCGGCGACTCCCGGGCGCTCGCCGTCCGCCGGGCGCTGCGGGAACTCTCGTTCCAGCTCTCCGGGGCGCAGCTCGGCATCACGCTCACCGCCCTGCTCACCGGGTACCTCGCCGAGCCGGCACTGGCCCGGCTCTTCGGCCCCGTGCTACGCCCGGTCGCCGGGGACGTCGCCGAGCGGTTCACGCCCTTCCTCGCCCTGGCGCTGGCCACCCTGCTGTCCATGCTCTTCGGGGAACTGGTGCCGAAGAACGCCGCCCTGGCCCGGCCGATGCCGGCCGCGCTCGCCACGGCCGGCCCGATGCGCGCCTTCTCCCGGAGCTTCGGCTGGCTGATCCGGGGGCTGAACGGCTCGGCGAACCGGCTGGTGCGGGCGCTGGGCGTGGAACCTCAGGAGGAGCTGGCCAGTGCCCGGTCTCCGGAGGAGCTGGGCCTGCTGGCGGCCATCTCGGCGCGGGCCGGAGCGTTGCCGCCAGACACCGCGATGCTGCTGCGCCGCACCATCCGCTTCGGCGAGAAGCGCGCCGCGGAGGCGATGACGCCCCGGGTCGACGTGGTGGCCCTGCGGGCCACCGCCAGCGTCGCCGACCTGCTGGAGGAGTCCCGGCGGACCGGCCGGACCCGCTTCCCCGTCTACGAGGAGACCCTCGACCTGGTGACCGGCGTGGCGGGGGTGCCCGACGCGCTGGGGGTGCCGCCGGCGCGGCGGGAGTCCACCACGGTCGCCTCGGTGGCCCGCGAACCGGTGTACGTGCCGGAGAGCCTGGACCTGGACGGGGTGCTCGCCGCGCTGCGGGCCGCCGGCGCCGACCTCGCCATCGTCGTCGACGAGTACGGCGGCACGGACGGGGTGGTGACCGTCGAGGACCTGGTGGAGGAGCTGGTGGGGGAGATCGCCGACGAGTTCGACCCGGCTGCCGTGCCGGACGCGAACGCGGTCGAGCTGACCGTCCCGGGCGGTGAACGGACCGTCCTGGCGGACGGGGTGCTGCGCTACGACGAGTTGGTCGAGCAGACCGGCTTCCGGCTGCCCGAGGGGCCGTACGAGACGTTGGCCGGGTTCCTCATGGCGCGGCTGGGCCACATTCCGGTCGCCGGTGAGACGGTCGAGGAGTCCGGCTACGAGTTCACCGTCGTCGAGGTGGAGCGGCACCGCGTCGAGCAGGTCCGCGTCCTGCGCCCCGCGGAGCCCGAGGCCGATGGTTGAGCTGCTGGTCACCGGCGTCCTGCTGCTGGGCAACGCGTTCTTCGTCGGCAGCGAGTTCGCGCTGATCGCGTCCCGGCGCACGGTGGTCGAGCCGCTCGCCGCCACCTCGAAGCGGGCGCGCTGGGCCCTGTCGGCGATGAACCAGATCCCCCTGATGATCGCCGGGGCGCAACTCGGCATCACCGTCTGCTCGCTGGGCCTCGGCGCGATCGCCGAGCCGGCGCTGGCCCACCTGCTCGAACCGGTGTTCCACGCGGTGCACCTGCCGGAGCCGGCCGTGCACCCGGTCTCGTTCCTGCTCGCCCTCGGCGTGGTGGTCTTCCTGCACACCGTGGTCGGCGAGATGGTGCCGAAGAACATCACCCTGGCCGGCCCGGAGCCGGCCGCGCTGTGGCTGGGCCCGGCGATGCTGGCGTTCTGCCTCGCGACGAAGCCGCTGCTGCTCGCGATGAAGTGGGCGGCGCGGCACGTGCTGCGGCTGTGGCGGATCGAGGCCACCGAAGCCGTGAAGACGGTCTTCACCGCCGAGGAACTCGCCGGGCTGGTCGCGCAGGCGCGTACGGAGGGGCTGCTCGACGCCGAGGAGCACGCCCGGATCACCGGCGCGCTCGCCCTGCACAGCCGGACCGCCGCGGACGCGCTGCAGCCCTGGTCCACCGTGACGACGGTCGCGGAGGACGTGTCGCCGGCCTCGCTGGAGGTGCTCGCCACGAGTACCGGCCGGTCCCGCTTCCCGGTGGTGCAGCGCAGCACCCGGCGGGTGCTCGGGTTCGTGCACGTCAAGGACGTGCTCGGGTACTCGGGCGTGAGCCGTCGGGCGCCGGTGCCGGCCGACGTCTACCGGCCGCTGGCGGTGGTGCCACCGGACCGTACGCTCGCGGACCTGCTGCTGGCGATGCGCCGCGAGCGGCGGCACATGGTCCTGGTGAGCGACGGCCGCCGTCCCCTCGGCGTGGTCACCCTCGACGATGTATTGACCGCTATCGTCGGATAGGGCGCCGCGTACGCATGGTGTGCGTGCCATCGCGCAGACATGAACTGGCCACTGGTCGCCTTGATTCCAGTGCCCACCTTCCCTAATGTGATGCACCGGCCGCTGTGGATCGTCTGCCTCGCACTTCTTCCCCGTCGCGAGGCGCCCGGCGGCGGGTTGCAAAAGGAGTCGGTGCCGGTGGCAACCATGCCCCCTCATCGTCATGCCGTGGGACGGTCGGCCCGTCCGGATGGCCTGCGCCGGGTCTTCCACCGTCTGCTCGTCCTGGTCGCCGCCGTCGCGGTGGGCGCCGGCGCGCTCGCCGCGCCCGCGTACGCGGAGCCCTCGGTCGACGAGATCGAGGCCGCGATCGACAAGCAGTGGGAGCAGTTGGAGCCCACGATCGAGCAGTACAACAAGGTGCGGGCGCAGCGGAAGGTCAACACCAAGAAGGCCGCCGACCTGCAGAAGAAGATCACGCCGCTGGCCCTGGAGAGCGAGCTGGCGTTGAACCGGGTGGCCGACATGGTCTCCCGCTACTACATCACCGGCCCGTCGCAGGACATCAGCGCGCTGCTGGTCAACGGCAGGCCGAGCGACCTCGGTGAGCAGATGCTCATGCTGGACCGGCTGGCCGCGCAGGAGCGCAGCGAGGTGGCGGGCGTGCTGGCGGTCCGCCAGAAGTACGACGACCAGAAGAAGAAGCTGGACGATCTGATCGCCGCGCAGGCCAAGCAGGAGCGGGAGCTGGCGGCGAAGAAGACGCAGATCGACGCGGAGATCAAGCGTCTCCAGGCGTCGCTGCCGAAGACCACGGTCAAGGTGACCAACTGCCCGACCATCAACGGTGTGGTCAGCGAGGCGGCGCGGATCGCCATCAGGACCGCCTGCGCGCAGGTCGGCGACCCGTACGTCTGGGGTGCGACCGGGCCGAACTCGTTCGACTGCTCGGGCCTGACCCAGTACGCGTACAAGGCGGCCGGGATCAACCTGACGCACTTCACCGGGGCCCAGTGGAACGAGGGCCGGGCCATCCCGAAGTCCGAGGCGCGCCCGGGTGACCTGGTGTTCTTCTTCAGCGACCTGCACCACGTCGGGATCTACCTGGGCAACGGGCAGATGGTGCACGCGGCGCGGGCCGGCAAGCCGGTCAACGTGTCCAGCATCCAGTACATGCCGCTCGCCGGGTTCCGTCGACCCGGCTGAGAGGCGACGACCGACGACGAGGGGCCCCGGACGGGAGACGTCCGGGGCCTTCGTCGTACGCCGGAAGGGGGTGGATCGGGGAGCGGAGCCGGCGGGTCGCCGGCGGCGCGTCAGCGGGTCGGCCAGGTGCGCCAGTGCTGCCAGGAGCGGCTCGGGGTCGGGCCGCGCTGCCCCTGGTAGCGCGAGCCGTAGACGGCCGAGCCGTAGGGGTGCTCGGCCGGCGACGACAGCCGGAAGATGCAGAGCTGGCCGATCTTCATGCCGGGCCAGAGGGTGATCGGCAGGTTGGCCACGTTGGACAGTTCCAGCGTCACGTGACCGGAGAAGCCGGGGTCGATGAACCCGGCGGTGGAGTGCGTCAGCAGACCGAGCCGGCCGAGGCTGGACTTGCCCTCCAGGCGGCCGGCGAGCTGGTCGCCCAGGGAGATCACCTCGAGGGTGGAGGCGAGCACGAACTCGCCCGGGTGCAGCACGAACGGCTCGCCGTCGGGCACCTCGACCATCGACGTCAGGTCGTCCTGCTGCTGCGCCGGGTCGATGTGCGTGTAGAGGTGGTTGTTGAAGACGCGGAACAGCTTGTCCAGGCGTACGTCGATGCTGGACGGTTGCACCAGCGTAGGTTCGAACGGCTCCAGCGCGAGCGCGCCCGCCTTGATCTCGGTGACCAGGTCGCGGTCGGAGAGCAGCATCGGAACACCATAGCGAGCGGACCGACCGACCTGTGTGTCGGAGTGCACGTTCGAACGTTTGTTCGATAGAATGCCGACATGGCTTCCTGGTCCGAATTCGCCGCCGACGAGCCCCGCCTCGCCGACGGGATCCGCCTCCTTCTGCAGCAGTACGGGCCGGGCTTCGGCTACCTCGCCACGGTCCGGGCCGACGGCGGCCCCCGCGTGCACCCGGTCTCCCCGATCGTCACCGACGAGGGTCTGTTCTGCTTCGTCATCGACTCACCCAAGCGCCGCGACCTCGAACGCGACGGCCGCTACGCGCTGCACTCCTTCCCGGCGGAGGAGAGCGACGACGAGGCCTACGTGGCGGGGCGCGCCCGGCCGGTGACCGACCCCGCCCGGGTCGCCCGGCTGGCTCGCAGCTTCCGGGCCGCGCCGCACGTCGACTGGCGGCTCTTCGAGTTCACCGTCGACGTGGCGATGCTGACCCGGCGGGAGCCCGGGAGCGTCGTGGGCCACGGCCGGCCCGCCGTCCAGCTCTGGGTCGACCCGAGCGGCGGCGACCCGGCCGCCGTCGCCGAGTTACGCCCCGCCCGTGACGACCGCGTGGCGGCCTGACCACGAAAGACCGGTGCCGGCTCCGTGGGGCGGAGCCGGCACCGGCTTTCGTACGCGGTGACGCGAGCGTCAGGTCACGCCGCGCGGTAGGTGTTCCAGGCGGTCAGCATGCGGCTGGCCTGACCCGCGGTGAACTGGTACATGCACGAGTCGTACGTGTAGTCCATGAAGTTGGTGATCGGGTCCTGCCCCGGGGCGCTGCAGGTGTCCCGGCCGGTCGGGCACTGGAAGGCCGGCGACGCCTCCGCCGGGGTGTCCGAGACGTTGTCGCCGGAGCCCGAGCAGCCGTTCTGGAAGGTGTGGTAGAGGTTCAGCCAGTGGCCGACCTCGTGGGTGCCCGTGTCGCCCAGGTTGTAGTTGGTGGCGGTGCCACCGGGAAGCGACTCGCTCAGCACGACCACACCGTCGGAGCTGCTCAGTCGACGGGTCGGGAAGGTCGCCCAGCCGAGCAGGTCGTCGCTGAGCTCACCGAGGTAGATGTTCAGCGTGGACTTGCCGCCGACCCGCAGCGTGGACTTCATCGTCCGCTCGGCCGACGAGCCCTGCACGATCGGGTACCACGCCGGGTTGGTGACCCGGTTGATCGACTGCAGCTGGAACGCGAAGGCCGTGGCCGCGCCGCCGGTGCCGCCGCTGAACGACTGGTTCAACACGCTGATCTGCGAGGTGACCATCGAGTCGGGGATGTTGCCGCCGGCCCGGGTGCTGTCCCGCTGGATCACGTGCACCACGACGGGGATCGTGACCGACGCCGCCGCTGCGGCGTTCGTCTTGAAGCCCTTCCGCTTCACCTGCTCCTGGACCAGGTCGGCCAGCTCGGCCTCACGCTGGTGCACCTGGGCGAGGGTGAGGGCGTTGGGGTCGTGCTTGACGGCCCCTCCGGGCCGCACCTTCACCTTCGCCGAGGCGCCGGCTGCCTGCCAGCACTCCTCAGCGGAGACCGGCGAGGCCGCGGCGAGCGGGGCACTGGTCGGTGTCGTGGCCGTCGGCAGGACGCCGACCGTCGCGACCCCGAGCAGCAGGGCGAAGGACGTCGATGCGATGCCGGCATTGCGCCGGGTCAGCAGGTTGGGACGGAGTCCCATGGGCCCACCTCTTTCTGACGGTGCGACCGGGGGTGTGTCGCACCGGGGCTAAGAACGTGTGGCAGACGTTACAACCCATCGACAGATTTGAGAACGGTCATATGTTGCCGGGAGGAAACTTTTTCCTGTCCTGGTCGGCGTGGGGTGACGGGACGGGTGCGGGCGGTCGTGGGTGACGCTCCGGGGGTGCCTGGGTGCGTGGCTGTGGCGACTCGGGTACAGTGGTGCCGCCTGCGGGTGTAGTTCAATGGCAGAACATCAGCTTCCCAAGCTGACAGTGCGGGTTCGATTCCCGTCACCCGCTCCACGATCAAGGCCCTGGTCAGGACGCAAGTCCGAGCCGGGGCCTTCGATGTAGCTGCATACCGCCGTCTACCAGGCGATCGACGACTGACCACGCGGGGCGGAGCCCGGACGTGTCCGCACGTGCCTTCCGAAGACCGGAGTGGGGCCCCAGCGCAGGATCGGTCTCCTGGCTGGGCCCCCGTCACTGCCGGCGGCTCGTCAGTTCGAGCCCGCCGAAGACTCCTGGAACGCCTCGGCCAACGGGCCGTCGACCCGGCGCAGGGCGTTCATCGCCCGGCTGGCGCGGCTCTTCACCGTGCCCGTCGAGCAGTTCAGCATTCCGGCGATCTCCTGCTCGCTGAGCCCGGCCCAGTACCGCAGCACCAGCACCACCCGCTGCCGGGCGGGCAGCCCCCGCAGCGCGCTGAGCACCAGCCGAGCCCTGTCGCGCGGCTCGTAGGGGTCGGCCGTCCGCCGATCCGGCAGCTCCGCGGTGGGGATTTCCCGGCGCCACAGGCGCCGTCCGGCCCGCCAGGCCGCCCGCACCATCACCTGTCGGGTGTACGCGTCGGCGTCGCCGTCCGGGTGCAGCCGATGCCAGGCACGGTAGGTCTTGACCAGCGCCTCCTGGGCGAGGTCTTCGCCGTGTCCGTGGTCCCCGGTGAGCAGGGTGCCGTGCCGGACCAGGGTGGCGTACCGGGCGTTGACGAATTCAGCGAAACCGGCCGGACCGGCCGCGGGGGCGCTCACTTCCCCGCTCCCGGGGTGAGCAGGGCCCGGACCTCGGCGAGGAACCCGGTCGGCAGCCAGACCCGTCCGCCCATGGAGGAGGTGGCGAACGCGCAGTCGTCGGTACTGCTGATGGCGATCACCGCCTGCGGCATTCCGGACGGGTAGGTGAGGGTCAGAGTGGCCATGTCCCTGCCGGCGGCCTTCCAGAGCGGGGAGAGTTGTTGCGCCGAGGCGCACGGCAGTTCGCCGTCGTTCACGGCCCGGTCCAGTCCGCGCAGTCGGTCGAGCACCTTCGCCACGGCAGAGGCGTCGGTGGAGTCGAGCCGGTCCTGCTTCGCCCCGGCGAGGCTTGCCGTCGGGGCGGAATCGGGCAGGACCAGCCGGCCCGACGGCACCGCCTCGCTGCTGACCGAGCCGAGCAGAGTGTCCAGTTCCGCTGTCGGAGTCTCGACGACGAGTCCTGCCCCGGCCCAGGGGAGGTCGACGTTGAAGGCCGCCCAGGTGGACCGCTCGAACGCGCGAAGGTTGTTGACGTCGTTGTCGGTCAGCCAGGCCGGCTGCCCGCCGGGCAGGATGACCTCGCTGACGCCCTCGCTGAACCTCGCCGGGACGCCGATCGGGTAGGACCTGGGCTGCCAGGGGCGGACCTGGATCTGGGCGCGGGCGTCGCAGGTGCCACCGGGAGACCAGTTGACGTTGACCAGGATCGAGCCGGGGGTGACCTCGCAGTCGGTAACCGGCTTGCCGCTGTCTCCCTGAACCACCCTCCAGCCGCTCCGGATCCCCAGGATCAGCCCGTTGATCCGTACGTCCGAGTCGGTCACCGTCGCGGCCACCGTGCGCGGTTCCGGTGGGGCTCCGACACCTCTGGTCGGCCGCTCGCTCGGTAGCGGCGGTGAGGTCCGAGCGGCGTCGGTGCTCGCCGACGGGTTCGCGGCCGGCGTACCGGTGCCCGTCCGGTTGGCGGCGACCAGAGCGCCGGTGGCGAGCAGGGCGACCGCGACGGTGCCGGCCGCTCCCGCCGTGGCCAGATGTCGACGGCGGTTCACCCGCCCGCGTCGGAGGACCTCCGACACCGGGTCGGCCACCCGTGGTCGGGTGTCGGCGACCGCCGCGTCGAGCAGCGATCGAATCCGCTCGGTCATGATGTGCCTGTACCTCCCGTGGTCGATGTCCCACCTGTCTAAAGACCCCGGGAAGCGCACAGGTTCCACCGATCACCGATCACCGAGGCGTCCGATCTCGCCAGAGCGCCAGTCGGGTGCGAGCGCGGTACGCCACGATGCCCGCCACGAGAACGGCGATGAGGAGGACCGTCCAGAACCAGAATCGGGGGCCCATCCCATCCGGCGGACTCGCGTCGCGGGTGCGACCGCTGCGGATCACGTCGTCGGAGGCGTCGATCGCGACGACGCCGGTCGGGGCGGTGAGCAGGGTGGTGGGAGCGTCCGCGCCCCGGTCGAGGGCCAGTACCCGGACGGTGCCGACGTTGCCGTACGCCAGTCGCTGGTCCATGTCGAGAGGCGCGTCGAACACGGTCGGCGTGCGGGGTTCCGGGAGGTAGGCGACGACCCGGGCGGAGCCGTCCACCGCCCACCCCAGGAGCCGGATCGCGGTCACACCGGAGACGGTCGGCGTGTCCATCGCGCCGAGGTCCCGGCCCGTGGCCGGGTCGATCCGCCGCAGGCTCCAGCTGTCGCCGTCCCGTCGAGTGACCGTCAACGTCCGGCCGTCGGTGCTCCAGGCGCCCTTGCCGGCCAGTTCCGTCTCCGGCGCGAGGGTGAACGAGGAGAGCCGCCGGCCGTCCAGATCGGCGACGGAGACCGTCCGCCCGGTCTGGAAGGCCAGCCGTGCACCGTCCGGGGCGAAGGCGACGGGCGATCCGGGCCCCTCCTCGTTGGCCAGCCGAATCCGGCGGTCACTGTCCATCCAGACGATGCTCAGCACCTGCCGGTAGGCGCTGCCCTCCGGGTTGGCAGGCACCGTGTCGCGGACGACCAGCGCCCGGCCGTCCGGTGACCAGCCCGCCGGTTCGACCAGGACGGTGCCGGAGACCCCGCTGGCCACGGTACGGCTGCGCCCGGTCAGCAGGTCGACAACCTTCACTCGGGGACGCGAGTAGCCGACTGACCTGAAGGCGACCTGGCGACCGTCGGGGGACAGCACCGTGTCCTCGCCGGCCTGCGCCTCGATCTCGCCCTTGATGATCCGGTAGCGGTCGGCGTCGGCGCCGACGACCGCGATGACGCTGCCCTCGTCGCCGTGCGTCAGACCGGGGGCCTGACCGGTGAAGATGACCGAGGCGGGGCCGAGGCGCGGTCGGTTGGTGGCGTACAAGCTGCCGAAGGGCGGCACGGCGACCCGGTCGGGCAGTGCGGCCTCCGCGCCCGCCGCCGGGCCGGCGGCGGGGGTACGCGCCAGCGGCAGCACCGCCCCGGCCAGCGCGACCAGCACCAGCACCGCCACGGCCGCCAGCGCGGTTCGGCGGCGGGAGCGGCGGGCGGTGGCGAGCGCCCGTTCGTAGACCGGGTACGCGGGCACGTCGGCCGCCGCGGTGTGCAGGGACTCGCGCAGTCGTGCGGTCATCACGGGATCCTCTCCGCCGCGCGGTCGACCAGGTCGGGGGCGATGGCGCGCAGCCGGCGTACCGCGTCGTGGCCGTGTCGCTTGACCGTGCCGACGGAGCAGCCCAGCACCTCGGCGACCTGCGTCTCGGTCAGGTCCTCGTAGAACCGCAGCACGATCACGGCGCGTTGGCGCGGGGTGAGCTGGCGTAGCGCGGCCGCCAGGGTCAGCCGCAGGGCGGTCGCGTCGGAGTGGTCGTCACCGGGCCGGTCGGTTGGCTCCGCGTCCAGCCGTTCGGAGAGCCGGCGGCGCCGCCACCAGGAGACCTGCTGGTGGTACATCACCCGCCGCACGTACGCCTCCGGGTCGCCGTCGCGGATGCGCCGCCAGTGCCGGTACGTCCGGGCCAGCGAGCTCTGCAACAGATCCTCGGCGAGTTGGTGGTCGCCGGTGAGCAGGTAGGCCCTCCGGGACAGTGCCGGTGAGCGCTGCACCACGAACTCGTGGAACGACTCGGTCATGCCCACCCCCCTCGCCAGGTAAGACGCCTCCCGTCACCGCAATGGTTGAGGCCCATGCTTGACCTTGACCTTCGGGTAGGCCGCAGCCTTGTCCGTGCCGGCCACCGTGGCCGGTGCGGGGAGGATGGCGACGTGGGGTTGCTGACCATCGGGGCGTTCGCCAGGGCGGCGGGCCTTACGCCAAAGGCGTTACGCC